>NZ_JBFTMA010000005.1:0-22928 GCF_056396725.1 Bacillus sp. 05T31 | reverse complement strand
CTATATACGTGAGGCTCCTTCACATGCAAATACGATTTCAAAATTTGATGCAAAAATAATTCGAAACCTACATAACAAGCTGACGGATTACCTGATAAACCRAARAGTARCTTTCCATCAACTTCAGCTACTGTCGTTACACTCCCMGGTCTCATCGCTATTTTATTAAAGAGTACATTCGCCTGTAACCTTKCATAAATAGCYGGYAARTAGTCGTAATCYCCTACTGAAACACCGCCCGTTGTAATTAAAATATCAACCTCATCCATCGCTGATTTAACAGCTGTAAAACATGCATCTAACTCATCGGCAAGTTGTCCATAGTAACGCACTTTTCCGCCAGCTTTCATAATTTGAGCGGCAATCATGTAAGAGTTACTATTTCTAATTTTTCCTGGTTCTAACGCCTCATGCACTTCTAGTAATTCGCTGCCCGTCGTTACAATACCGACAACAGGCTGTTTTACAACTTTCACAGTGCTATATCCAAACGTCGCTAATAATGCGGCAACACCTGGATTGATTACAAAACCTTTCTTAACGAGGACTTGATTTTGTTTTATATCTTCTCCTTTAAATGACACATTGTCACCGTTTTGGAAAGGACGTTTTAACTTCATATATGTACTTTCGTTCCTCTCGAATCCTTCCGTCAGTTCTAGCATTACGACTGCATTGCAATCTTCTGGAATAGCTGCTCCTGTCATAATACGAACCGCCTGAAAGGCCCTTACTTCTTCTGCAAAAACAGATCCTGCTCCGATCTCTCCTATTACTTCAAATTCAACTGGCTGCTCTTGACTCRCTTCCTTCGTATCTTCTKCTCGAATTGCGAAACCATCGTAAGGAGAACGATCAAAGTGAGGAACGTCGTGATCTGATACAACATCCTCYCCAAGAATCCTCCCGTAACTTTCTGTAATAGAAACTTCTTCTACTTCACCATRCTTAGCGTATTTCATAACCCGCTCTACWGCCTCTGCAACTTGAATCGGGATTCGTTTTTCTACCATTGTTTCTCACCTCATATTTGCAAAATATCTAATCTCGATTACACTTTATATATTAAATMGCAATTACTTCAAGGAGGAATTCCATGTCTTCATTCACACATTTCAACGACCAAGGRCGCGCTAAAATGGTTGATATAAGTGACAAAAAAATAACCGTTCGAACAGCAATAGCATGCTCTAGCATTCTCGTTACAAAAGAAATTTTTGATAAAATCTCTCACAATGAAATTGGTAAAGGTGACGTATTAGCTGTCGCACAAATCGCAGGTATTATGGCTGCAAAACGTACTTCTGATATTATCCCAATGTGCCATCCTTTATTATTAAAAGGTGTTGATGTCTCTTTCGATTGGAAACAGTCAGAAGAACAATATCGGCTACTTATTGAAGTAAAAGTTAAAACAGAAGGTAGTACCGGCGTTGAGATGGAAGCTTTAACAGCTGCTTCCGCTACCGCTCTTACTGTATATGACATGTGTAAAGCCGTTGATAAGGGTATGATTATTGGCGAAACGTACTTACTTGAAAAAACGGGCGGAAAAAATGGAGATTATATTAGAAATTCTTAATCCTACCTTTTCCATTTGAACCTAAAGGATTCCCCTTTAGGTTCAACCTATATATCTTGCATATAGTCGTTTCGCAACATTCATATCATTYGTMCCATGAATAAAYGCCCTRCCRTCTGTAAATAAAACAAAACGATATTCTTCCACTGGAAATGATAATAAATACGGCGTTGCTTTTACATCCACACTTTTTTGTAAGCGCTTTTTAATTTCTTCTAAATTAAAACCCTGACGCACACCTGGACGGATTTGAACTGTATTTCGCCCACATAATACTTCTGTTTTCGTTTGTGCTTCAAATGTTAAACTCGGATATGTACGTAACTTTCCACAAGATAAACATGTATCCTTTTTCTGTCTATTCACTTTAAATGCCATCTGCTGATTATTCCAAAGATCAAATGATAGCATCGTTTCACGAAGTGCCTCAAAATCTTCTACTAATATTTTCAAGGCTTCCGTTATTTGATGTGCAACTACTAATTGCACTGCTGGCTGTATAATACCGGCCGTATCACATGTCGCTCCGCTCGCTGGATGCTCCATTAAACATCGAAAGCACGGCGTTTTTCCTGGCAAGATTGTATAAGTTACTCCGTAACTTCCAACACATCCTCCGTATATCCATGGAACGTTATACATCTGCGATATATCATTAATAAGAAGGCGCGTTTCAAAATTATCTGTCGCATCTAATATTAAATCTACACCTTTAATTAATTCTTCCATTTCTTGCACCGTTACATCAGTCACAACCGGTACAATTTCTACTTCGGAATTAATTGCCTTTAAATGTTCTGCTGCCGCTATTGCTTTCGGTTTATAATGCTTTGCATCTTCTTCTGTATATAATTGTTGCCTTTGTAAATTACTCCATTCTACATAATCACGATCCGCAATTGTTATTTTTCCAACACCTGCYCTAACAATTGCTTCTGCATTCGCTGCTCCGAGTGCACCAGCACCGATAACGAGCACATGCTTCCCTCTTATTTTCCGTTGCCCTTCTTCCCCAACACCAGAAAATAACATTTGTCTTGAATATCGCTCTTGCATACGACATCCCCCTTTCTTATCCTCCTATATAAGACATTTCAATTTTCGGACGATTTTTCGCACTTTCTTCTGTCCGTTCATCCGAATACCTATCTTTTCTATTCACCCACACATCTTGTATAACGCTTAATAACTCATCATCCGAAAGATTTCCTCTAAGAAGTTTCCTTACATCTAATCCTTCTGTCGCAAATAAGCAAGTATAAAACTTTCCATCTGCTGAAATTCTCGCTCTCGTACAAGAGGAACAAAATGACTCAGAAACAGAAGTAATAAAACCGACTTCAACATTTGTTCCAACGTACTGATATCGCTTCGCAACTTCACCGAAATAATGCGCTTCAGCTGGCTCAAGCGGATACACTCTATGAATCATCTCGATCAATTCTCGCTTTGTAACCACTTGATCGAAATTCCATCCATTCGTACTRCCAACATCCATAAACTCAATAAACCTAAGCGTGATTCCTTGYTCTTTAAAATACGCAGCMAYTGGAAGTACTTGATGATCGTTCATCCCTTTTTTCACAACCATATTTACCTTTACTTCCAGCCCCGCCTCTTTCGCTGCTTTAATTCCCTTAATCACAGGTTTCGTATTAATATTTCGACCATTAATGTTCCTAAATATATCGTCATCTATTGCATCTAAACTAACATTTACTCTATGTAATCCAGCTTCTTTTAATGCCTTTGCTTGTTTCGTTAAATGAATAGCATTTGTCGTTAATCCTATATCTACTAATCCATCAATTTTCACAAGACGTGCAATAAGTTTTGTTAAATCTTTACGAAGCAGTGGTTCGCCACCAGTAATTCTAATTTTTCGTACACCGATGCTAACAAACACTTTTGCCAAACGCTCAATTTCATCGAACGTTAGTAAAAACTCATCTTTCAAAAAAGCATAATCAGGCCCAAATACTTCCGCTGGCATACAATATGTACATCTAAAATTGCAACGATCAATGACAGATATGCGTAAATCTTGAAGTGGGCGTCCAAAAAAGTCTTTAACCTTCTCCTGCATCGCCACCCTCCCTTTCTGCCAAATTTCTCTCTTTTCATTCAATTATAATATATTTTCGAACTGCGATGTTTTTGCTAAGGTGAATAAAGTGAAACTTTACTAACCAATTAGACTATCTACAAGTAACGAGATAAAAAAACCTTGAAACATAAAAGTTCCAAGGTTTTTTTGCTTATTAACTTAATCTAATAATAGTTAGAGTAGCTCCTGGCGTTGTTGTAGATAATGTAGCTATTGCAACTAATCCAAATAACTGCAGACTAATAGCAGCTCCAGCAGGCAAGTTAGCAATTATTGGTGCACTAAATGAACCAGTAGCCACTGCCGGGGAGTTTATCGTTCCCGCAAGCGGACTGCCATTTACAGTTATACGAGAACTTACAAGTAATCCTGCCGTTAAATTAATTGTATAGGCTATATAATAATTCCCTGCATTCGCAACTGTAAATACAGTATTTCCACCACTAACAGTTATTCCTGGTCCAATATTTTGATTGTTCGGTAATGGGATATTCGTACCGCCTAATAAAACGGAAATAGCAGTTCCTGATGTATTATTCGCAAATGCATATGTTGCAGTTGTACTAACTCCAGTCACCCCGGTCGCTCCAGTGGCTCCTGTTGCTCCCGTTGGACCTTGGATTCCTTGTGAACCTGTTGGACCCGTGCCTCCTGTTGGACCTTGTGAACCTGTTGCCCCCGTTGGACCTTGAATTCCTTGTGAACCTGTCGCYCCTGTTGCTCCCGTTGGACCTTGAATTCCTTGTGGGCCTTGCGCTCCTGTTGGACCCGTGTCCCCGGTTGGGCCTTGTGGACCTTGTAAACCTTGCACACCTTGCGGACCCGTTGGACCTATTTCTCCTTGCACACCTTGTATTCCGGTTGGGCCTTGTGGACCAGTCGGACCTTGCACTCCTTGTATCCCTTGAATTCCCTGTGAGCCTTGTGCTCCGGTTGCTCCTGTTGCCCCTTGTATCCCTTGTGGGCCTTGACCTCCTTGGATTCCTTGAGGACCGGTTGGACCTTGGATTCCTTGCGGGCCTTGAATTCCTTGCGGCCCTTGATCTCCCGTTGCTCCAGTTATACCTTGGATCCCTTGTGGACCTTGAACACCTTGCGGACCGGTTGGGCCTATGTCTCCTTGTACTCCTTGTATTCCTTGTGGACCCTGCAGCCCCGTTGCTCCTGTTGCACCAGTTACTCCAGTTGCTCCGGTCACACCCGTCGCCCCTGTTGCTCCCGTATCTCCTACTCCTCCCGTTACACCTGTCGCCCCTGTCGGACCAGGTGGTCCACCGGATGGACCTGTCACTCCCGTCGGACCTGATGGACCTGTTGGGCCAGTCGGTCCGGCTGGGCCTCCTGATGGACCCGTTACACCTGATGGACCCGTTACTCCAGTTGCCCCTGTAGTCCCTTCCCCTGTCGCCCCTGTTGTACCCGTATCTCCAGTTACTCCTGTCGGCCCTTGGATTCCTTGAATTCCTTGTGGGCCTTGCACCCCTTGCGTACCCGTCGGTCCTTGAATTCCTTGGATTCCTTGAATTCCCTGTGAACCCATTGGACCTGTTGGACCTATATCCCCTTGAGTACCTTGCACTCCTTGCGGGCCCTCTGGACCTGTTGCTCCTATATTCCCTTGAACACCTTGAACTCCAGTTGCTCCTTGTGCTCCGGTTGCTCCTGTTATACCTTGAATCCCTTGTATTCCCTGAATTCCTTGTGGACCTTCTGGACCTGTTACTCCTATTGGTCCTTGAATTCCTTGGATTCCTTGTGAGCCCTCTGGACCTGTTGCTCCAGCTGGTCCTGGCACTCCTTGTATTCCTTGCGGACCCTGAAGTCCTTCTGGGCCTTCTGGGCCTGTTGGTCCTATATCACCCATTGGTCCTTGAATTCCTTGGACTCCTTGTGAGCCTGTGTCCCCGGTTGGACCAGGTACCCCTTGTATTCCTTGTGGGCCTTGATCTCCTGTTGCTCCTGTTATACCTTGAGGTCCTATGGCCCCTTGTATACCTTGCGGACCTTGATCTCCAGTTGCCCCCGTTATCCCTTGAATTCCCTGAACCCCTTGGATTCCTTGTTCACCAGTTACTCCTGTCGGACCTGGAATACCTTGAATACCTTGCGGACCTTCTGGACCCGTTGGTCCAATTGGCCCTTGAATCCCTTGTATTCCTTGCAGGCCCTGTGCTCCTGTTTCTCCTGTACTTCCACTCGGACCTGTATTTCCAGTCACTCCCGCACTTCCAGTTACTCCAGTATTTCCAGTTACTCCAGTATTTCCAGTCGCTCCTGTCGCACCTGTACTTCCACTCGGTCCACCTCCTGGCCCTGTCGCACCAGTTGCTCCAGTCGGACCTGGAGGTCCTCCAGATGGGCCAGTTATCCCTGTTGGACCTGTTATTCCAGTCGGACCACTAATCCCCTGACCAGTCGCTCCTGTTGCTCCCGTATTTCCACTCGGTCCTTGTGGGCCTTGTATCCCTTGAGCTCCTTGTATTCCTTGTGAACCTGTTGCACCCGGTACCCCTTGCACTCCTTGAATTCCTTGAGATCCCTCTGGCCCGGTAGCTCCAATCGGCCCCTGTAATCCCTGTATCCCCTGTATACCTTGTGCCCCAGTCGCTCCGGTTGGACCAATTGGACCTTGTAGCCCTTGCACTCCTTGAGGTCCTGTCGCTCCAGTTTCTCCCTGTGGTCCCCTTAATCCTTGTGGTCCCTGCTGTCCTTCTGGTCCTGTTGCACCTATTTGTCCAGCTGGTCCTTGAATCCCTTGCACTCCTTGCGGTCCTGTCGGTCCCATCTCTCCCACCGGACCTTGAAACCCTCTCGGTCCTTGAGGGCCAGTCGGACCTTGTGGACCTGTTGGACCTGTAATCCCTATACCCGTAAATCCAGTTGGAACAGGAGGGAAAGTAGGCCCAATAAGTTCTGGTGGAATTCTCAAATTAGAGTTTAACGAATGTTGTTTCCCTTTATTATCACGATTTTTCACACTTTCACCACCTACAAACCATCTTTTTCACACTAGATAAACCTCTTCTTCTTAATCTATTTACAAAAATAATCTCCAAGACTATTTTTTATTTTAAATAATAAAAACTCCCTTAATTCCTTAGGGGAGTCCAGCTGTTGAATCCATATTATCTGTATTAGGAACACTTTGTACTATATTTGATACATTTGCACCTTGATCCGTATTTGTTCCTGTTAGATTACTAGCAGGAGTACCTCTCGTATACGTTGTCGTCACACTATCTCCCGGTTGTAAACAAAGCTTCGTTTCAGTTCCTATTATCGTAACAACATCAATCCAAGTACAACCCATTGAACCACTATACGACTTCGAGGCAGTAAACGAAGTATCACTCAAATTATCACCCGTAAATATATTCCCAGTGTTATTAACGATAATAAACTCTTTTATATGTGCTGGCATACTTACACTCTACCTCTCCTTTACGAACCTAATGTACGTGTACTTGTTGCTAATGGCGGAAGGAATACTGATGTTCTAATCACCGCTTCTGGCTGCCTTTTCCCATTTAAAAAAATAGCCGCACTCGACCCTCCAGCACCCGCATATATTTTTGCCACAGCTAAAGGTGAGATATCATAACAGTCACCAACATTAACAGCTCCTGTATTATTTATAATTTTCACTTTACGCATGTTAATTCCCATTTACCTATCCCCCTTTTATCCCGCTATTTACGAGCAGTAAGACTCCCACCTCAAAATTTGGCTGGGACAAAGAAGTTAGGTGAGATATCAACTGCCCGTAAACGCCCGATTGGTGAAGGCTAATAATCAGTGGGGGATGAACAAAACCCCTACTGATTAAAGTTTCACTTTATACACTGTATGCAAAAGAAAAAAACTTGAAACAAACACGTTTCAAGTTTTTGCAGCTACTTATTTAGTTTCGCCTTCATATTGAAGCATACCGCCAACCATATTCACTGTTTTAAATCCTTGCTCATTTAAATAATGGCATACATTTTCACTACGCATTCCCGAACGGCAAATAAAGATATATTCATTCTCTTTCTCAAAGAAATCTACTTTATTTGGAATATCGCCCATTTTAATATGTATAGCTTCCGGAATTTTCCCTGCCGCTACTTCTTCATCTTCCCTTACATCTACTAAAAATAATGTTTCTTCATTTTCTAAACGCTTTTGCACTTCTTCTGTAGTAATTGTTTTTACTTCTGTCATATGTAGTTCCTCCTTATATACAATAAAACCTTCAGTTTCTTCTTTAAACAAACATTTCTCATCAATTTTAGCACGCGAAGGAAGGAACGCAAAGAATGGAACATTTATTTCTCAATTTCCCTGCAAAACTTATTCTTTACAAACATAACTGRCGCATTGTATCCTCAATATACTTGTTTGATGAAAGGAGCCAGTTAAAATGACACTTTTTCTTTTCATTATGGGCATCATTTTCTTAGTTTTTGCAGTTATTGCTCTTAGTATGAAAAATAATAAAAAGATAAAATCCCCTCAAGAAATGTCATTCTTATTTCTATTACTTAGTATAGCTTTCTTCGGTTTATCAATCGCTTCATATATTTTCCGTCTGCAAATCATGTAAAAAAAGGTGCCTACTATAAATCATGCACCTTTCCACATTAATTATTTCCTACACTAAACTAGATACTTTCCGATTTAAAAACTCATAAACTTTCTTTTCAAATAAATGAATATCTAACGCTCCTGCCATATGCCCATTTATACTTTCTATCTCATATACTTCTGCGTACTTCCCTTGCTTTTGCAATATTTCTACCATTTTATAATTGTAACGAGGCGGCTGAAGTAAATCTTGTTTGCACGGAATCATGAGTACATTCGCTTCTATATTAGAAAGAGCCTCTTCTAAAGAAGAAAATCCATGCGCAATATCATGTAATAAGACTGCTTTTGTAGTATACATCCATGAATTTGCATCTACTAAATCTATACTTTTGCATGTCACTTTATTTATCTCTTTCTCAAATGATGTTAATGCAGAAAATTGTTGATAAGGTACCATTTCTATACTGTTCCGCGGGAATGCCTTTTCATAAAAATGTTCATCAAATGCGTTCATAAACATCATTTTATTCGCTAAATGAAGCCCCTTCGTTGGTTGCTCCTCTCCGTACTTTCCACCTTTCCAATTTGGATCAAGCTGAATTGCTTCAATCGCATTTTGCGCTACATTTCCCGACGTTATAATTGGATTTTGTGGATTCGTAATAACTCCAATCACTCGCTCTACCATATGAGGATAGTGAACAGCCCATTGCTGCGCAATCATCCCACCTGCCGATGGTCCCATTACAGCATGTAGCCTAGCAATCCCCATATCTTTTATTAACTCATATTGCATACGTGCTACATCTAAAAATGTGAAAACTGGAAAGTCCATCGCATACTCAAAACCAGTCATCGGATTTATCGATTTTGGTCCCGTTGTAATCACGTAAGGGTTCTTCACCTGTACATTACAAAGGTTATCAGTACATATAACGAAATATTTATTTGTATCAATTGCTTTTCCAGGTCCAATTAATCCATCCCACCAACCAGCTTCCTCATCATGCTCTGTATATTTTCCTGCCGCATGACTTGTTGCACTAAAATAGTGACAAACCAAAATCCCATTTGATTTTTCTCTATTTAAAGCACCATACGTCTCATACCCCATTTGAACAGGAATCTCCCTACCATTTTCAAACACAAATTCTTTTAAAACAAACTTCTCCTTTTTTACAATTTGCACAGACTCGCCTTCTTCCCGTCATTTTATGAACTGCTTACTAAAGGTTTTTTTCTATGCAAGCCAATCTCCTCTTTCTTTTCATAAATAAATGAATAATATACAAAATTAGCCACAAAATAGCACTATATTACACAATCAAAGAGGGCATACATATGATTTGGAATTGGTTACGTAAGAAAAAAAACTCAAATACAAAAGAGACAGCTGATTTGAAACAACAGTCTGATGATCAAAAGGAACATAACAAAGATAAGAATGACGAGCCAAAAAGTAAGGAACAAACTGATGCTTCTTCTCAAGACAAGCATCAAAATTCTAAGCAACAGGATTCTTCTCAAAACAAACAGCAAAATTCTAAACAAGAGGATTCTTCTCAAAACAAACAGCAAAGCTCTAAACAAGACGATAATTCTCAAAACAAACAGCAAAATTCTAAACAAGAGGATTCTTCTCAAAACAAACAGCAAAGCTCTAAACAAGACGATAATTCTCAAAACAAACAACAAAATTCTAAGCAASAKGATWCTTCTCAARACAARCAGCAAARYTCTAARCAAGAYGATAMTTCTCAAGACAAACAGCAAAATTCTAAGCAAGAKGATWCTTCTCAAGACAARCAGCAAAATTCTAARCAAGAGGATCATTCTCAGAACAAACAGCAAAGCTCTAAACAAGAGGATTCTTCTCAAAACAAACAACAAAGCTCAGAAAGTAACAGCATTTATGACTTTAGCAAACCAGAAAATGACCATATTCATTCTCTACAAGATTTAATAGAGAAGCTGAAACAGTCTAGTGATTTTGTTAATTACCATACATCTGACGATGAAACGATGCCTTATTGGATTTCTTACTATCGCCCTTCACTTGATGGTGAGAAATTGCAAAAGTATTTAATGCCTACTCTAATGGAACGTCCTTGCGCTTCATTAGAAGAATTAAAAGAACATATTCCAATGAGTGGTATTACAATTACGAACGACTTACAAAAAATTGAGGACATGGTTTTAAAAGGACATGCAATTATTCAATTAAATCAGCAAGATCAAAAGTGTATGCTTGCAAATATTGCAATTGATACTTACCGGGCACCAAGCCCTCCATTAAATGAATCAACAGTTATCGGTCCGCAAGAAGGTTTTGTAGAAGCTATTGATACAAATATTAATTTAGTCCGTAAACGCCTTCCTGTTTTAGAGTTACAAACAAAAGAGATGATTATTGGAGAGTTTTCAAAAACAAAGGTTGTGATGATGTATTTAGACAACCTTGCAGAAAAAGATAATGTAGAGTTTCTAGAAGAATCATTACGTGCTCTCGAATACGATCAAATTAATGACAGTGCCTATATACAAGAGTTAATGGGTGAAAAATCGATTTTCCCACTCTATATAAATACAGAGCGTACTGACAGAGTTACAAAGGCACTTATTGATGGCAAAATCGCTATTTTTGTTGRTGGTTCTCCAAGTGTCCTTTTAACTCCTGTATCATATTTCGATTTTTTCATTTCACCAGAAGACTATAACGTTTCTTGGCTATACGCTACATTCTCAAGGATTTTAAGATTGCTCGCTGTTCTATTCTCAATTTGTGCAACTCCATTATACGTTGCAGTTTTGAATTATCATTATGAATTAGTTCCGAGTGACTTACTTGAAACATTGATTTTATCAAGGGCTCAAGTACCATTTCCACCTTTAATAGAAGCACTTTTCTTGGAACTTGCTATTGATTTATTAAGAGAAGCTGGCGCTCGATTACCTATGAAGGTCGGACAAACGCTCGGTATTGTAGGCGGTATTGTAATTGGGCAAGCATCTGTACAAGCTGGTTTAACGAGTAATATTTTATTAATTATCGTTGCCCTATCAGCACTCGCTTCCTTCATTACACCGATTTATAAAATGGGTAACGCTGTTCGATTACTACGTTTCCCATTTCTTGCATTTGCAGAAATAGGTGGGCTTTTCGGTATATCTCTTGGATTTATCTTTTTATTTACCCATTTGTTTAGACTTACTTCTTTACGTAAGCCGTACGCTCTCTTTTATCCAACGAGACAACAATCCTTTAAAGATTCTTGGATTCGTTTTCCATTAACAATGATTGATACACGAGATGTTCAAGCAAGACCGCAACACGTAAAGAAAGCAACTAATGGAATTTCTACGAAACATACGTCAGATTTTGATGATTAAGAAATGAGGTGCATCGATGAGTAAAATTAAAGCAGAACACCAAATATCACCCGTCTTCGTTTTCTTTTTAATTCACGGTGCACAATTCGGTGCCGGCGTCCTTGGGTTTGCCCGTATTATTGCTAAGGCTGCTGGATATGACGGTTGGATAGGAGTCTTCATCACAGGAATCATCATTCATATTCTCCTATGGATGATGTATTTCTTGTTAAAAGAAACAAACGGAAATTTAATTGATTTACAGCGACAAACGTTTGGAAAATGGCTAGGAAACGGCATTAATCTCATCTTTATAGCCTATTTTTTAACCGTCAGCATTTCTGTCATTCGAACATACGTTGAAATTATTCAAGTGTGGATGTTTCCTACCGCTTCAACTTGGATGTTAACACTCTTCTTATGCTTAGTTAGCTATTACATTATCTCTTCTGGATTTCGTGTAATTACCGGCATTTGTGTCATCTCAGTTGGTGGTACATTGGGATATTTATTTCTTAGCCTATTCGTTTTGAAATACTCTCACTGGCCTAATTTACTCCCTATTTTCACACATTCTTTTTCAGATATTTTAAAAGCCGCCCAGCTGTCAATCTACAGTATGACAGGGTTTGAGATTTATCTTATGATTTATCCATTTGTGAAAAATCCTAAGCAATCTCATAAATTCGCTCAATACGGAGCACTATTTTCAAATCTTCTATATTTATTTAGTACCCTTTTAGCCTTTTCGTTTTTTAGTGAAAAACAATTATCAAAAACAATATGGTCACAACTTTCCATGACACAAGTAATCCAACTTCCTTTCATAGAAAGGCTAGAGTACATTGCAATCTCAGCTTACGCTCTCGTTATTGTTACAAGCTCTATCCTTCCTTTATGGGCTGCGACAAGAGGAACACACGAAATATTTCGTGTAAAACAAAGAGGTGTTTTAATTACTTTTTTGCTCATTACCCTCATTGTTTCACAGCTTTTAACGAACAGACATGATATTAATGACTTTATTAGTAATGCATCAAGGGTTAGTTTTTGGCTTATTTACATATACATCCCAATTCTATTTATTATTGTGTGGGTGAAAAGAAAATGGAAAAAATCAAAAGTAAAAGTAAATTAATACTTATTTCTTGTATAACACTCTTCAGTCTAACTGGATGTTTACAAAAAAATATTATCGATGATGTACAACTTATTCAAGGAACTGTATTTGATGTAGCAAAGGATAATAAAGTAAAAGTGACATTCGTTTGTCCCATTCAGAAAAAAGGTAATAAAGTTCAAGTCTTCGAAGGAACTGCAAACGCGGTAAAACAAGTAAAAGCAGACACATCTTTAGAGTCTTCTCAACCATTTGCCAGCGGACAAATGCGGGTTGCTCTATTTACTACAAGAATTGCTAAAAAAGGATTATCAACTTCCTTTGACACGTTAATTCGTGATGTGAATATCGGGAACTCTATGTATGTCGGTTTATTAGAGGGAACAGGGCTAGACTTACTAAAAGGTAAATATACAACATCATCTAACGTTGCCATTTATATAAAGAAAATGTTAGACCATAATATGAAAACGGGTCCTTTACCTACTGACAATCTACATTTAGGAGCCTATCGATATTATCGTGAAGGTCAAGATTCCTATTTACCAATCCTCAAAAAAGATAAAGATAAAATAAAAATTACTGGCATCGGCCTTTTAAAAAAAGATAAATATGTTGGGAAAATTAATTATCATGATATGTTTGCCTTTAAAGGCTTATTGGAAAAACACCGATTAGATTCACATGAATTTAAAGCAAACTCCGGATACACAATCATTAATAACATTCGATCCGTCCCAACTTACCAAGTAAATATAAAAGACGGAAAACCATCATTTTTCATACACGTCAAACTAGAAGCTCGTATTCAAGAACTATCTAAACAGTTCAACTTAGACAATAAAAAGAATACACAAAAAATAGAAAAAACGATTGAAAAACAATTAGATGCAAAAGCTAATAAACTAATTAAACAGTTTAAATCTTTGAATGTAGATCCACTCGGCCTCGGTGCAAGGTATAAAGAACATTATCGTCCATTTAAATTAGAAGAGTGGAGAAAAATGTACAAAGATGTTCCCATTACAATAAAATACACAGTTAACATTACAAATTCTGGCGTAATTGAATGATAATGATTGAACTCCTCCCTCCGGCATGATACAACGGAGAGAGGAGTTTTTCATTACCAAATATAGAGAGAAAAGATATTTACGGGGGAGCTTATGTCCAAAAAATTAGTAAAGCCTATTTTAAACGGTATTTTATTTCTCGGCGTCTTTTTATTTGCTCATACATACTTAAAAAATGTTTCTTTCACACGTTATTTACTTGTAGTTATACCAATGCTACTCATCGGAATGTTTGGCATCGATCTTATTTTATCCGTTTTAATTAAGAAAGAAGAATAACGAGCGAACATCTTATTTCTCATAAGATGTTCTTTTTATTTAATAACTACCTTATGTTACAATAAAGTGAAACTTTAATCAGTGGGGATTTTGTCCATTCCCCACTGATTATTAGCCTTCACCAATCGGGCTTTTACGGGCAGTTATCTCCCACCTCGCTTCCTCGCATTTGCGACTTTTGAGGTGGGAGTCTTACTGCCCGTTAATGCGGGATAAAATTCGGCATAACGTAAGAAAGGATGAAACAACATGACAAACGAAAAAGGTTTAGATAAAGGATACGAACTTGTTGCAAAAATGCATGAAGAATTCGGACATCCTGTGACAAGTACTCCAACAAAACTAACAGAAGAGCGTGCAAAAATTCGTGCTAGCTTTATGCAAGAAGAGCTAGAAGAATTTCTAGAAGCAACAACTGTTGAAGATCAATATGATGCACTTATTGACCTTATTTACTTTGCATTCGGAACGTTTGCAGAAATGGGCGTACGTCCAGATAAAGGATTCGAAATTGTAAACAATGCTAACATGGCAAAACTATTCCCTGATGGAAAGCCTCGATTCCGCGAGGGCGACGGCAAAATTATGAAACCAGAAGGATGGCAAGCACCAGAACCACAACTTCGTGCGGAAATCGAACGCCAACGTCAAGAGGCAGAAAAAAACTGCTAGGATCTCCTAGCAGTTTTTTATTATTTCTTTTTTCCTTTGGTCTATTAATGACCCACGTGTCCCGCGTGTCCTGCTGCTCCACCAATGCTAGCTGCTCCGGCAGCTGCCCCGGCTCCTCCTGCTCCAATTCCACCTGTCCAAGGAGAAGATTGTTGCTGTTGATATTGTTGATATTGTTGGTGTTGCTGGTGTTGCTGGTGTTGCTGGCCGTGTTGACCTTGATGATGGTGCTGGCCTTGATGATGGTGCTGACCTTGGTGATGGTGCTGGCCTTGGTGATGATGTTGGCCTTGGTGATGGTGCTGGCCTTGGTGATGATGTTGGCCTTGGTGATGGTGTTGACCTTGATGAGTTTGATAAAGGACAGCCTGCGGGTGAATTTGATGATGACCTTGGTGATGTACTTGTTGCTGATGGTGGCCTTGGTGTTGATGATGGCCTTGGTGACCATGATGACCATGGTGTTGATGATGGCCTTGGTGACCATGATGATGAGTTTGATAAAGGACAGCCTGCGGATGAATTTGATGATGACCATGATGATGTACTTGTTGTTGATGATGGCCATGATGCTGATGATGGCCGTGTTGTTGATGATGACCGTGATGGCCGTGATGCTCATGATGTACATGTTGACCGTGATGGCCGTGATGCTCATGATGCACATGATGACCGTGAACACCTTGAGGGAATCCGCCGATCCCACCTGCTACAACACCAACGCCAGGTACAGGAAATCCTGTTTGTACACCGCCAACGAAAGATGGGAATGTAGTTGGCATACCTACAGGAACTCCTCCTTGTGCACCTCCTACTAGTGCCGGAAATCCTGTTTGCGCTCCAGCTACTGACGTTGGAAATCCTGTTTGTACACCCGCCACTGACGTCGGAAATCCTCCAGCTGCTCCTCCCATCCAACTTGGRATTCCGCCATATCCGTGTTGACCCTCTCCTCCCATGAACATCATTTGTCCATAACTATCCGATCCACCTCCGAAGAAGCCATGTGGTGCATTATTGTCCATCCCTTTCATTCCTTTCACCTCTTCTGTTCAATTTAACCTACCTTTTTTATCATATTTTCTATAGAAGAATAGGTGTTTGTCTATATGGGAATTCCGCGCCTTTTTCTTCGTTCTTCATTCATGATAAACTAAATTAACTGATTATTTTTTAAAAGGAGGCGTTTTCGTTGGAGAACGTAGCAAAAGCTTCCATCGACGATTTAGATTCAATCTTACATATAGATGTTGATGTAATCGGAGACGATAGTAGACGAGATTATATTAAACACGCTATTGATGAAGGAACCTGCATCATTGCAAAAGAGGACAATTCCATTTCTGGTTTTCTAACATACGATACAAATTTCTTTGGTTATACTTTCCTCTCATTAATCATTGTTTCGCCAACGAAAAGAAGACAAGGTCATGCAAGCTCATTAATCTCATATATGTTAAGGCATTCTCCTACTCAAAAAATATTTTCTTCAACGAACGAATCGAATACAAATATGCAAAAAGTTTTTAAAGCGAATGGATTTATGCGTAGTGGAATGATCGAAAACTTAGATGAAGATGATCCAGAGCTTATTTTTCACGCAAAAAAGCTCAGAGCATAAACGCTCTGAGCTTTTATTAATAATTAATTAGTTTGCAACAACGTTAACAAGTTTTCCAGGAACAACAATTACTTTACGAACTGTTTTCCCTTCAATTTGGTCTTGAATTGCTTCAAGTGCAAGTTGTTCCATTTCTTCTTTTGATGCGTCTTTACTCATTGTTAATTTTGCGCGAACTTTGCCCATAATTTGAACAACGATTTCAACTTCATCTTCTACAAGTTTAGACTCATCAAATGTTGGCCAGCTTGCATATGTGATTGTTTCATTGTATCCAAGCTTGCTCCATAGTTCTTCCCCGATGTGAGGTGCAACTGGTGCAATCATTTTTACAAAACCTTCTACATATTCTTTCGGAAGTGTTTCAGCTTTGTATGCATCGTTGATGAATACCATCATTTGAGAAATCGCTGTGTTGAAGCGAAGCTCTGCATAGTCTTCTGTTACTTTCTTCACTGTTTGGTGGTAAGCTTTTTCAAGCTCTTTATTTGGTGCATCAGTGATTTTCTCACTTAATTCACCGTTATCTTGAATGAATAGGCGCCATACACGGTCTAGGAAACGACGAGCTCCGTCAAGACCATTTTCAGACCAAGCGATTGAAGCATCTAATGGTCCCATGAACATTTCGTATAGACGAAGTGTATCTGCACCGTGGCTTGCTACAATATCATCAGGATTTACAACGTTACCTTTTGATTTACTCATTTTCTCGTTGTTTTCACCTAAGATCATACCTTGGTTGAATAATTGTTGGAACGGTTCTTTCGTTGGAACTACACCGATATCATATAATACTTTATGCCAGAAACGAGCATATAGTAAGTGAAGTACAGCGTGCTCTGCTCCGCCAATATAAATATCAACTGGAAGCCATTGTTTTACTTTTTCAGGATCTACAAGTGCTTCGCTGTTGTTTGGATCGATATAGCGTAGGTAGTACCAGCAGCTACCAGCCCATTGTGGCATTGTATTTGTTTCACGACGACCTTTTTTACCAGTTTCAGGATCAACAACATTTACCCACTCTTCAATGTTTGCAAGTGGTGACTCACCTGTACCTGAAGGACGGATGTTCTCTGTTTTCGGAAGAACTAATGGTAATTCTTCTTCTTTCACAGCTGTCATTGTGCCATCTTCCCAATGGATTACTGGAATTGGCTCTCCCCAGTAACGTTGGCGGCTAAATAACCAGTCACGTAGACGGTACGTTACTTTTTGATTTCCTGCGCTTGTTACTTCAAGCCAYTCAATCATTTTYACAATTGCTTCTTCTTTATTTAAACCATCAAGGAATGCTGAGTTTACGTGCGCACCATCACCTGTATACGCTTCTTTCGAAATGTCTCCGCCTTTTACAACTTCCTTCATTGGAAGATTGAACGTTGATGCGAATTCATAGTCACGCTCATCGTGAGCTGGAACTGCCATTACAGCACCTGTTCCGTAAGTTGCAAGAACATARTCAGCGATCCAGATTGGTAATTTCTCACCRTTYACTGGGTTAACTGCGTAAGCACCAGTGAATACACCAGTTTTCTCTTTCGCAAGTTCTGTACGCTCTAGGTCACTCTTCATTTTTACAGAATTAATGTAAGCTTCCACAGCTTCTTTTTGATCCACTGTTGTAATGTCAGCAACAAGCGCATGCTCTGGAGCAAGTACACAGTAGCTTGCACCAAATAGTGTATCAGGACGCGTTGTGAAAACTGTGAATTTCTCATCTGTACCATCGATGTTGAAGTGTACTTCTGCACCTTCAGAACGACCGATCCAGTTACGCTGCATATCTTTTAAGCTTTCTGGCCAATCAAGCTCATCTAGATCTTMTAATAAACGATCTCCGTAAGCTGTAATTTTTAACATCCACTGTCTCATCGGACGACGCTCAACTGGATGTCCACCGCGCTCACTCTTACCGTCAATTATTTCTTCATTCGCAAGTACTGTACCAAGTGCTGGACACCAGTTTACAGGTACTTCATCAACGTAAGCTAAGCCTTTTTCAAATAGTTTCAGGAAGATCCATTGTGTCCACTTGTAGTAGTTTGGATCCGTTGTATTTACTTCACGATCCCAATCATAAGAGAAGCCTAATGCTTTAATTTGATTACGGAACGTATTAATATTAAGCTCTGTAAATTCAGCCGGGCTGTTCCCAGTATCAAGTGCATATTGCTCTGCTGGAAGACCGAATGCATCCCATCCCATTGGATGAAGAACATTATATCCTTGCATACGCTTCATACGAGATAAAATATCTGTCGCTGTATAACCTTCTGGATGACCTACGTGTAAGCCTGCACCTGATGGATATGGGAACATATCTAGTGCATAAAATTTTGGTTTTTCTGTCTCATCTGGCGTACGGAATGTTTTATTCTCTTCCCAATGACCTTGCCACTTCTTCTCAATTTCTTGATGATTAAAGCTCATGAGATACCCTCCTTGAAATTCTATTTATTTTCACCGCCCAAAATACAAAAAACCTCTCATCCCTAGAAAGGGACGAGAGGTTATAGATTCCCGCGGTACCACCCTAAATTAATGTAATAAATACATTCGCTTAGATCCGTAACGTGGATTAACGGCAATTGCTACTAATGATTTCACAACTGCAACTCAAAGGCGAGTTCATAACGAAACGTGGATTGACTTGCACCGACCGTCAACTCTCTAAACCAGCTTCTATTACTACTACTCCTTCTCACTGTTATTACAAATATGAGTTAATGTGAACTACCCACCACTTAGTATCTCTTAAGAGCCTACTTGAAGCGAGGGCTTCTCGGTTAATCGTTACTCTTGCTAACTAACGAATTCGTCTTAGGACAGCCGAGCTAACTCCCTTGTTCCAAAGGATATTTTATTACTATTTATTTAAATATATTCTAAAACATGTTGCATGTTCCGTCAAACTAAACTGCAATTTTTTCTTCAACTGTTTCTTCTACTTTTACTCGTCTATCATAAATACTCGTTGCTATAAGCGCTACTACAAGCATTACCATGATCGCAATAAACAATACTTCCATATTGTATAAGTCAACAATCGCTCCGCCAACGACCGGTCCGAACATTTTCCCTACAGTCGCTGCGCTATTTACAACACCTTGATAAAATCCTAGCTTATCTTTCGGTGCAAGTATATTTGCGATGGTCGGAACTGCCGGCCATACGAATAATTCACCAATTGTTAATGTCACCATCGCAACGAGAAACATCGTAAATTGCTGCGCTTGGCTTAAAACAATAAACGACACCGCAAAAATGACGATTCCAATCATAATTTGTTGTTTTAAAGAACGCTTCATCCAGCGAATTAACATACTAACAAGTGGCTGCGCACAAACAATCATCGCTCCGTTTATCGTCCATAATAAACTATAATGGCGGAGGCTAATATCTAATTCTCGCATATGAGTCGCAATTGCCCCTTGCCACTGTACGTATGTAACCCAGCATAAAGCATATGCTACACATACGATTAGAAGCGCTTTGAAGCCAGGTGTAAGTGACCAACCTTTTTTCGTTTCGGCTTCTTTTTGTACCTCTTGCTCTTTTTTTGCTTCCATACCACGAAATCCAATAAACGCAATTAAGAAGAAAATAAAATATAAAATAAAGTTCGCTAAGAAAATATAATCAAAACGATAAGACGCAACTAATCCACCGCACGCTGTTCCAATCGCAATCCCAACGTTTTGTCCAACATACATTGCATTGAACGCTCGTCTCCCACCTTCTGGCCAAACCGTACCGACCATCGCATACATCGATGGAAACACCATTCCAGAACCGAATCCGATTAATGCTAGCCACACAACATATAATGGCCAACCATGGAAAAATACAAGACCTAAAATCGATACAAGTGTAATGACAATCCCTACTAAAATTGATTTATAACCGCCCCATTTATCAAATAAAACACCGCCGAGCAAGTTTCCGATTACACCAGTAAGCGAGTTGATCATTAATACCATTCCGGCTACTGATAAAGATTTCCCTAAACTATCATGTAAGTAAATTGTATTAAAAGGCCATAAAAAAGAAGCACCCGTGACATTAATAATCATCCCAGCTACTAATAGCCATACTTTCCTTGGCATAGTCTCCCCTCCTATTCTCTTTTTTTCGTTCATATATATAACAGTAAAATTGTAGTCGTTTTTAAATAGGAAGGCAACTGATTAATAGTTGATGAAATTCAGATAATAGCACAAAGACGATTAGAATGTATTCTAATCGTCTTTGTAAAATATTAATCTATAAATAATGGAATCGTTCCCTCGCGAAAGGTTATCCAACTTCCTTTTTACGTTTTGCACTTTCTTTAGCACTCCATTTAAATATTTTGTCTAGTAGAGAGTATATTCTCCCAGACTCCTTCGTTAATAATGGCCCTAGCGACGCCAATATTAAAACATATAAAGCTGAGAATGGTTTAATCGTTGCCATTAAGCCACCCGCTATTCCGAGATTCGCGACAATAATGGAGAATTCCCCACGTGATATAAGTGTTAAACCGATATTCGTAGAAACCTTATGCGATAACCCGGCTTTACGCCCTGCAATCATTCCAGCTGTAAAATTACCGATGAGAGTAATGAAAACTGCTCCTAATGCCAACCATACTGCTCCTCCAAGCGAAAACGGATCTATACTTAAACCGAAGCTGAAGAAAAATATAGCTCCAAAGAAATCACGAAACGGGACGACGAGATGCTCGATCCGGTCACTATGCTCTGTTTCTGAAAAGACGAGTCCTAACAATAAAGCCCCAATCGCTTCCGCAACATGAATTGTTTCTGAAAATCCTGCTACAAAGAATAAAATAGCGAATATTACGATAATAAAAATTTCGTTTGACGAAATATCTAATACTTTATTTAGAAACGGCGTAGCTTTTCTAGCGATTACAAAGAATAGTAGCATATACCCTACCGCGATTAACACCGATGTAAGAGCACCTACAAATGATGTTGCACCACCGAGTACTAACCCTGAAACGACTGATAAATATACAGCTAAAAAGATATCATCAAACATAATGATTCCTAATATTAATTCAGTCTCTTTATTACCAGATCTTCTTAAATCAACAATTACTTTTGCAACAATTGCACTCGATGAAATTGTAATGATTCCAGCAATAATTAACGTTTCTAATAAGGGGAAGCCCATAACATATCCATAAAGTAAACCTAATATGAAATTAAGCGATATATGAACACTACCCCCAAAAGCAATCGACTTTCCTGATTTAATTAATTTTTTTATTGAGAATTCTAAACCTAAATAGAATAAGAGGAATATGACGCCAACACGGCCGAGGAAGGAAATAACTTCTCCGCTTTCAATAAACCTTAAATCGATAAGTCCTAAATCTGGGGCATGAGGCCCCACTAACATACCGAGTATAATGAGAAACGGAATAATCGAGAACTTTAACTTCGCAGCGAGGATAGCTGCAAAAGCTACTAATACTAACGCAGTTCCAACTTCAAAGATTAAAGTATCCATCGATTAGGAATCACCTCCTGCTGAAAGCAATTCATTAATAATTCTTTTCACTTCATGTCTTTCACCCGACAATACGAGCATATCGCCAGCTTCAATAATAGAGTCTGGACCTGGATTAAAGAATTTCTTCATATTCTTTTTCAAAATAGCAATGATTGTTACGTTATATGTTTTTCTAACGTGTAAGCTACCAATTGTTTTTTGTACCACTGGTGCCTTATTTTCTACTTTAAACCATTCAATTGATAATCCTTCAAAAGCCATCTCAATCGTGTCTAAAGCTTGTGGCCTATATACCATCCCGCCTAATATAGCCGCAATTTGTCTTGCTTCAGAATCGCGAAGAGAAATGCTTGAAATACTCTCATCATGATCCGCATCAAAATGRTAYATTTCCCTTCTTCCATCATCATGAATAACAATAACCATTTTTTCATTACCCTTTGTTATAACTTCAAATTTACATCCAATGCCCGGTAGTTCACACTCTCTAATATTCATATTCCCGCCTCCTAAATTTTTTTAGTTACGGCTCTTCCCTTTTACAAATCTACATCAATCTCTGTTTTAAATTTTTCATCTTTTGATATCCCTAAATACTTGAGCGTCTCTGACGGAGTCGCGTGATGAAAATGTTTTTGCAACAGCGCGATTGCTATTCCTCTTTTATATGCATGAAATCCAAATGTTTTTCGCATTGAATTCGTTCCAATCTTACCAAGTATTCCAACCGCTTCAGCCGCACTATGAATAACACGATACGCTTGTTGGCGCGAAATTGAATTTGGTGTTTTATTAGATTGAAATACGTAATTTTCTCTTTGAATGTCAAAAGATTGTACGTACGCTAAAAGCGCCTCTTTTACTTTTGAATTTACATAAATATCTTGTTTAAACTTTTCATCTTTCACAGGAAGAGAATAAAATTCTTTAACAGTTCCATCTTCATTTAATACATCTTCAAATTTAATGTTCAGTAGTTCTGTAATTTTTAATCCAGTGTTAATTCC
>NZ_JBFTMA010000004.1:0-31502 GCF_056396725.1 Bacillus sp. 05T31 | reverse complement strand
CATATTGTCGATGCAAATGAGGATCCTCTAGTTGTAATGAAGCAATTGGTGATTCCAAAGATTCCTGTAACATCGCATTCAAAAATGTAATAAGAATATCTTCGCTACCACTTGTACCAAATAATTGTTTAAACGCAAAATCAATACGTAAATTAACTAATTTCTTGGACATGTGTCTTTTCACCTGCTTATTTTATTTATAGTTTCATTTTACATAACAAGACCGAAAACAGGCAAATAAGAGCTTGAAATAATAAAGCAAAAAAGAGCTCTAATTAGAGCTCTTCTTCATCACCACACAACTATCMCACATTMCCCTTCACTTTCTCAATAACATCTTCTATACGCTTAGCTATACATTCCGGCTCCCAATCTCCCTCACCGTGCATTGCCGTATAAACTGGACAATTCTCATCATTACTATCTACAAAGATTGGATYTCCAAGATACGAATCTATCCCAATTACAACCCATCCTTTTTTCCAATCTCCTTCTTCATTCCCAGTTAAGCTTTGTCCTTCTTCATCAAAGCTATAACCAAGTTGTCCTTCTTCTATTTCTTCACTATTAAACAACTCTATCGTCATTGATTCAAATTCATACTCTAACTCAATTTCATTATCCTCAGCGCGATCTACATGTGCTAACAGCTGTTTAATTTTATTGTGGTTAATCATGATATCTTCCCTCTCTATTGCGCAAGATTTTAATTAACTATAGTATACAAAATAAAGTTTATAAAACTATTATTTGAGGTGACCAAATATGAAGACTACACTTTGGACAGAAGATGACTATTTAAAATTAGCACCAATTAACGACGAACTAATAAAAAAAGCTGAAGAAGTACTAAACGTAAAGCTTCCGGAATCGTACATAAATCTTCTAAAAGAACAAAACGGAGGAACGCTGCGCCTTGATGCTCATCCTACTTCAGAGCCAAATTCTTGGGCAGACGATCACGTTAATGTTTCTGGATTATATGGCATTTCTTTTGATGAAAATGAGTCTAGTATTTTAGAGAGCCATTATTTAATTCAGGAATGGGAAATGCCTGAGAATCTCGTACTTTTATCTGGGGACGGCCATACATGGATTGCACTAGACTATCGAAACGTAGCTGAAAATCCTCCAGTTATATTTATCGATAATGAGTTTGAGGAAATTATTGAATTAGCACCTAACTTTGAAAGTTTCTTACAAAACTTGACTACATACAATTATGATGAAGATGAAGAGTAAACCTATCTCTAAAGGAGTGCGCAATAGTGCAAGATTTCATTATAAAGTGAAACTTTAATCAGTGGGGGTTTTGTTCATCCCCCACTGATTATTAGCCTTCACCAATCGGGCTTTTACGGGCAGTTGATCTCCCATCTAACTTCTTTGCTCCAGCCGAATTTTGAAGTGAGAGTCTTACTGCCCGTTAATGCGGGATAAACATCAAAAAGAACAGTCTATTGCATAATGTTTCACATGAAACTATCCATATTTTAGATTATCTTTCGACTTCTCATTCCTTGCAAAGTACTTTTTCATTATATAAAAATAGTAAAAGCATCCTTTATATGAAGGATGCTTTTACTATTCACCTACCACTTCCCCCTACACTCTTCAATTACATACAGCAAATACTGCTTCGTCATATCAGCCCTTCTCCACCTAGAGAGCTTTCGCTTTTCTTTTGGATTATGCCGCATTCGCTCTACTTCCCTTAATAAAGGCTCCCACTTATGAGAGTAAAGTTCCAACATGTATTGTAATCCTCTATCTTTTGAAACAATTGTTTTATGATCTAACGTATATAAAATACGTCCCATCGTAACGACAGCTGATTCTACCCATTCTTCTATGAAAAATAAATAAGGACGCTTCGCTTTTTCAAGCCAGTAATGTTCTACGTTGTATTTCATTGTATTTACTACATCGTCCCACTTTATTTGAAAGGAAAGGTCTTCTACTTCTTTCCCGCTAACTGTAATACCTTGATTTTTCAATGTCCACCATGTGACCGCGTTAATATCCCAATGACCAATATCAGCCTTACCATCTGCACAATACACGTACTCATTTATTTCATGATTGTATTTCCCCAAGTCAGCAAGCGGAATATACATACCGTCCATTCTTTTACCTAACGTACTTTTACTAATTTTTTTATGCAGTTCTATAATTTGTTGTTTTTCAGCTTCATTCACGGAATCACTTATTACCGTAACAAAGTCAACATCGCTCGTTTCTATATGAAATGTTCCTAGCGCGATTGATCCGTAAATATATACCCCGACTATTTTTTCATCCGAAAAAATTCCTTTTAATTCTACTATGTACTGCTCCATTAATTGCTTTACTTCTTCTGGTAAAGCATGTTTTATTCCATTCTCCACATCTATCCCTCCAATAAAAAAAGCCTTCGCAAATTCGCAAAGGCTTCATGCTTTATAAATATTTCTCGATTTCTTCATAAACATCCTTCAAACGTGGATTTCCTTCTCCAACGATTTCACCATTTACAAGAACGACTGGATAAAATAGATCTTCCTCCACTACTCGCTCTGCGAATACTTTTTTATCTTCATCTTCTTGTTCTTCTTGAAAATCAATATACTCAAACTTAAATTTATTTTCTTGTCCTTCATATTTACGACCAATCGCCGCTTGTAACCACTCAAACGTTTCTGTTGAAGATGGCATTCCAACGCAGCTCGCACAAATTACTTTCGTCCCATACACTTGCACATTAACCATTTCTTCTCCCCCACTTCTCGTTCTAACAGTATATTCAGATGTCTTATTTCATAAGCACATCATTTTACAAACTTATTCCATACCCCTATACTGAAAAAACACGTTGTACACACGATATAATATTTTGACAATAAAACAAGAAGAGAAAAAATAGATTTTCCCCTCTATCTTGATTATAATAAAACTGATGAAAGGAGTCGATAAAAATGGAAAACCCACATATGCAAGAACAAGTACTAGAGGTATTAGATAAATTACGTCCATTCTTACTTCGCGATGGCGGAGACGTTGAATTAGTAGACATTGAAGAAGGTATCGTAAAATTACGCCTTATGGGTGCATGCGGAAGCTGCCCAAGTTCTACAATCACACTAAAAGCTGGTATCGAACGCGCACTACTTGAAGAAGTACCAGGCGTTATTGAAGTAGAACAAGTATTTTAATTAAAAGCAGAAGCGGCTCGTTCAAAATGTGAGGAGGATGGAGCTTCTGACATAGAGGCGCTTTTTGCCTCAGCGGAAGAAGCGAAGCCACCGAACATTTTAGCCGCTGGAGCTAGATAATATCTAAAAGCGGAAGCGGCTCGTTCAGAACAGAAGGTCATTGGAGCTCCTGACGAAGAGGCGCTTTTTGCCTTCTTATGCGGAAGGTTCTTAGACACGAAGAGCTAGCCACCAGAGCTAGATAACATCTAAAAGCAGAAGCGGCTCGTTCAGAATCGCTTCCTAGAAAGAGACCCAAATGGGTCTCTTTTTTTATTCAAATAACACTTCCCCTTTAACATCATAAAACAAAATTGGAAATCCTTCTCAAAAAGTGCGATAATTAATACTATAGAATCGTTCACACATATACAGAAAAAAACATAGGGGGACGACACATGCCAAGAATGGGGAACACTTTCTTAACAATTCAAGAACTAGAGAAGAAAAAAGAGTATTTATTAGACCTTTCATCCGTTATACCAACATGGAATGCAAGTTATCAATTTTTATTTAAAGAAATCCAGCAAGAATTATTGAGTAAAGTAAATGAAAAAATCGAAAGACATCAATTCATTTTAAATATATGTGCAGATCAACAGGTAGGGGCATAATGTATTACATACAATTGTGATATATAAAAAAGAGACCTCACCCGGTCTCTTTTTTCATTTTAAGATAGCCAATCTAATTTCCTAATGCCTAACTTATCAACAGGTAAACGAAATGACTCGTAAAAATGATTCATAAATTGCTCAGTGCGCTTCACATCATGTAAAATGATTTCTAAACGGGCTCTATATATGCCTTTTTGTTCTTCGTTTCCTGTTTGATAATATCGTTCAATTGTTTCAAAGTAGTGAAGCGGGAACAGAAGCCTTGCGAATAATAAGCGCCAACCAAATGAAGAGAGCGAATAATTACGTTCATAATCTGTAATGAATTGAACTACCGTTTGCTCCCAATCTTTCTTTTTTTCTATCATCATATAGCGAATACATTCTGCTATATCCCTACTTGGGTGATCATATACCCAATCAAAAGGAAGTTTTAAACGCTTCGTTTGCTGCCATAATAAAGGTGTAAATCGTTCTTGGCAAATTGTTGCTGCGTCAGTTATTTGTGGTGTATCGTCCATTTCTGTATCGACAACATATTGAATTGCATTTTCTGCAACTCCTAAGTAATACGGGAAGGATTCAATAAACAATTGATCGAATACGTCTGAAGGATGGTTCATCACTTGCGATTGCCAAAACCTTTCTAATTGGTCGAGCCTTTTTTCCCATAGTGCTTTCCATTCACCAATGCGGCTTAATTGCTCAACTTCTTCTGGAAAGAATGCGCCACGTTTATGGAATATAGAAAGCTCACTTCCTAATGATGTAGCATGTCGCTCTAACATACGCATACCTTTTAATAAGCAGTAATTTTTTTCTTCTATCTCACTTACATAGTAGCCGTGTATAGTCGGAACGAAAGTCGAAACAGTTATATCCCCTTGCTGGTTCATATAATCACTGAGCTTTTTCATCTCTACAAGTACTTCTTCCTCCATTTCTCCAATTGGAACAAGTACATAAATTTTGTTGCGAATCCAAAAGCTTTTATAGGGGCCAAGGGGGATTAATTCTTTAACATGCATGTGATAATGCTCATAAATATGCTGAATCATCGCAGTCGCCACCTATGGTTTTTCTTTATATATATGAGCTTGTGCTCGCCTTTCATTCCTATGCACATGATAAAGCAACGAAACGTATACAAATACTAAAAAGAAAAAAAGGTGATAAACATGAAAGACTCAAATCAACTACAAGAAAGAGCATTAAAACTATTACAAGAACGCGGTGTAACAATTGACGATATTGCTGAACTTGTTCATTTTCTTCAAAAGAAATACCATGCAAATTTAGAGATGTCAGAATGTCGCTATAACGTTGAGCGTGTACTATCAAAACGAGAAGTACAAAACGCACTGATTACAGGCATTGAACTTGATGTCCTTGCTGAAAAAGGAATGTTAAGTCAGCCGTTACAAGATATCGTAAAACGCGATGAAGGACTATATGGCATTGATGAAGTCATCGCGCTTTCTATCGTTAACGTGTACGGTTCTATCGGTTTCACGAACTTTGGATATATCGATAAATTAAAACCAGGTATTTTAGAATACTTAAATGATAAATCAACTGGAAAGGTGCACACATTCCTTGATGATATCGTTGGCGGAATCGCTGCCGCTGCTTCAAGCCGTTTAGCACACCGTGCTGAGCATTCGGAATAAGGGGTCTAGGCCGTCAGTTTCACACTGACGGCCTTTCATATTCCATAAGCATGAACTCTCTTCCACGGCTCAAAAAAAGAGGTCCTACTTGAAATCCAATGTTTTTATACAGCCTAATCGCTCTCTTATTGAATGTCGCTACACTCAGTCGAAACATTTTCGAATTCAATTCCTCAGTAGCAAATGCTATTCCCGCTTGAAAAAATATTCCCCCCATCCCTTTCCCTGTTAACTCCGGCTTCATTCCAAGCCCAATATCTACTACATCTTCTCCCCTATATAAATTAGCATCTCTTCCCCCTGGCACTTGTGCATTTTCTCCAAAACAAAAATAGCCGATGAATTCTCCATTCTCTCCGCAACAACCGTAATACGTCCCATCTAGTAACTCTTCTATTACTTCAGCATCTCCCGAAAAGCTATATAACGTATAGGGATTTTCATACTTCCACGTATTTATTTCTTTCGCTTCTTCTTCTGTTAACTTATGTATATCCATTCATCTCGCTCCTTATCAAATACTCTACTAATCTATATGTATTTACTCATTCATTTTCCAAACTTGATTCTCCTCTAATCGTAATATGCATAGTTACATACGCATACCCCTTTAAAAAATGCTAAAATTTATTTGAATCGCTGTTGTTACACTTCTTGATTAAGAAAGACTGTTAACCGGAAAATTAACGTCTTATCAAACTCAAGCAATTGGCACGTTTTGTCATCATGAAAGACACTCGAAAGAGTGTCTTTTTTTCTATACCTGAGCAGGACCTGCTCATTTACAAAATTAATGCATAAATTAATATAACTCTTAAACCCATTATTACCTTTCTATACGTTGCAGCGTTCGTTGCGACAGATTCGGATAATAAAAAGCACTCCAGTCAGAGTGCTTTTTACTTTCAAACAAGGAGGTTACATATATGGATAGTACTCTTGTATTTAACTTTGGCATTGGTATTGTTATCATTTTATTCGTCTTCTTTGTACTTTGTATGAGCGGGATATAGAACGGCTATTTTTAGCGTCTTTATTTTAGAAATAAAAAACAGGCAACCTCCTCCGGTTACCTGCMTTTCATTACATCTTCTCAATCCACTCCGTCAAGTTGTGCACAACTTGCGTCGGTTGTACTTCATATTCTGTTAACTTGTCCACAGTTGTTACTCCAGTGTGGACAAGAAGGGTATGCATACTAGCATTTATCCCCGCTAAAATATCTGTATCGTAGTTATCCCCAACCATTAAAGCTTCTTCTTTTCCTATGCCAAGCACTTTTAACGCTTGTTCCATAATGATTGATTCTGGTTTACCAATAAAGATTGGGTCCACACCTGTTGATACTGCAACAACTGATGTTAATGAACCGTTACCTGGTAATAATCCGCGCTCAGTCGGAATTGCGATATCCCCATTTGTTGAAATAAACGTTGCGCCGTTACGCACAGCAAGGCAAGCTTTTGCTAATTTTTCATATGTGATATCGCGATCTAAACCAACAATGACGAAATCAGGATTTTCATCCACAAGTTCAAAGCCTTTTTCCACAAGTGCAGCGTGTAAGCCCTCTTCACCAATCATATATACAGTTGCATCTTGTTTACGCTCATAAATAAAGTTCGCTGTAGCCATGCTCGTTGTGAATACTTGCTCCGCTCGAACAATTACAATCGCCCACGCACATGTTCGTTAACGCCTTCACATTTGCACCTGTAAATAACCGCTTGTACATATCTTTTTCATCCTCACACACTTGCGGGAATTTCTCCGCTATTTCCTTTAACGGACAGTTTTGCTTTTCAAGTATGAAAGAGCGTTCCCCATCCCTTTTTATTTGAACCATATAACCATTTTTCTCTTGCATAGCAGCTATTTCTTGTACTTTATACGCTAAATTACTTTGGTTACTTATCTTCTTTTGCAACTGTTCTTCCATTCGTTTCGTTCTCGCTTGTAAAACGTAACGAAGTATTTTTTCATCGCCCATTCGAACTAAATCATCTAATATTTCAATAGCAAACTGCTTATATTCTTTCGGGAATGTATCTTCTCCCTTTTGACTTAATCCATACAAATATGTTGGGCGTCCAACTTGCTGCCTTACCATCTTTGAATAAATTAGCTCATCATTTTCTAGTTTACTTAAATGTCGACGAATCGCCATCTCTGTAATTTCTAAAGCTTCGGCTAATTCTGCTACAGTATGCTCTCCTTTTATCTTCAGTAATTGTACAATCTCTTCTCTCGTAGTACGTGCTTCCCCCATAGCTCACCCTTCTCCCTTTTCTTTCTCCTATACAATATAAGATCCCCAAAGGAATTCCCGGGGATCTTATAAGCACAATTATTCTGGTACAAATGCAGATACAGGTCCTAATTCCTTTTCTAAATAACTGTGAATATTCGCTGGGTATTTCTCTACCACGGCGATATGTTTTTGAATCGTCTTATATAATTCATCATGATTCATTTGAATATAATCTTGCGTAAGCATTTTTCGAAGAAGAATAATTTCTTTAATATGCGCTCCCTCTTCTCCACTTATAACTCTCTCGTCCATTAAAATATCAATAATATCTTCGTAACTTCCTGGATCGCGCATAATAAATCCATCAATCATCGCATTCCCTACATCTAATATACAATCGATAATAAGATGCGCCATGCGCTCTAATGCGTAAAATTCAAACTCGGTTTCATATGTCTTTTTCTCTTGAAATGTATTTGTTGCTCGTTCTAAACATACTAGCATTTGTTCTATTTTTTTTCTGTCTACGAAGTACATGAATGTCACCTACCTGGAATTAAAGCATTTACATTTTAATTGTAACGCTTTCTTCTGAAAAAATCGACAATTTTTCGAATTCACCTTTTCCTCGTTATTTGTTATAGTTATATTTGTATGATTTTTGAAATTGGAGGAATGCAACCTTGGAACGTGAACTCGCACTAGAAATTGTCCGTGTAACAGAAGCAGCAGCCTTAGCATCCGCACAGTGGATGGGCCGCGGAAAGAAAAACGAAGCAGATGATGCAGCAACTACAGCTATGCGTGATATGTTCGATTCAGTAAACATGGCAGGTACAGTTGTAATTGGTGAAGGAGAACTTGATGAAGCACCGATGTTATATATTGGTGAAGAACTAGGAACAGGTAACGGTCCAGAAGTAGATATCGCCGTTGACCCATTAGAAGGCACAAACATCGTTGCAAAAGGTCTTGCAAATGCAATGGCAGTTATTGCAATCGCGGATAAAGGAAACCTTCTTCATGCTCCGGATATGTACATGGAAAAAATCGCGGTTGGTCCAAAAGCAGCTGGTAAAATTAGCTTAGATGATCCAATTGAAAAAACAATTGATATTGTAGCAGAAGCAAACAATAAAAAAATTCGTGACCTAACGGTTATCATCCAAGAACGTGAACGTCATCAAGATATTATTGACCGTGTTCGTGCAAAAGGTGCACGCGTAAAACTATTTGGTGATGGAGATGTTGGTGCATCAATCGCAACAGCTTTACCTGGAACAGGTATCGACTTATTCGTAGGTATTGGCGGAGCTCCAGAAGGCGTTATCTCTGCAGCAGCATTAAAATGCCTTGAAGGTGAAATGCAAGCTCGCTTAGTTCCAATGAACGAAGAAGAAGAAGCTCGTTGTCGTGAAATGGGATTAGAAGATCCTCGTCAACTTCTTATGTTAGATGACTTAGTATCTGGTGATGATGCAATCTTCTCAGCAACAGGTGTATCTGCTGGTGAATTATTAGACGGCGTGAAATTCCTTGGCGGAGATTTAGCTGAAACATATTCTATCGTARTGCGTTACAAAACAAGAACAGTACGTTTCATTAAAACGCATCACCATTTAGATCATAAACCACACTTAAACTTAGATATTTAATAAAGGAGCCATGTGTATGGAAGAACGTTTCTTTCTGTACGACGATACAGTCGCTACAAGAACTCGTTTCGTTAGCTTTTTGGGGGAAAATGAGCGTCATGATTTAGCGCTTTTATACTCCGATCGTCATTACGGTAAAACGATAGTCCTTGATATGCAAAGCAACAAATTTGCTATCATTGGTCCTGACGATTTAAACGAACAAGGCTACTTAGAGCATGCATTTTCGATGTCTGAAGAAAATGCAGAAGAATTACGCTCATTTTTATTTGAACTTATATAATTTATCGGGTGCACCAGCTATTTTAGCTGGTGTTTTTTTACAGTTTAAATTTCGAATTTTCAATCTTATATGTTATACTTATGAACAAATCTATTTGGATAGAAAGGACGTTATCTACGTATGCCAACAATTACTTTTTGAGACTCCCATGACTAAAATCTCAAGCCCGAATCCTTACGGAGTTACGGGTGGGATTCTTGAATGACTAAACGTTCGCAGGCATAACGCAAACGGAAAAAACATATACCGATTTGCAATTTATAAATGTCCGAAAGATCATACGTGGAATCAAAAACTTCATATTTATAAATCATTTACTGATCACGTCGAAACTGTCGATATGACTCAGCAAGAACAAACGGAAACAAGTACTACCATTTCCATTACACAATACAAAGAAAGTGGTATAGCCGAAATAACGATCGTATTAGACATAGTTTTCGGTTCCCACCGGATTGATAAAGTGTTATCCACATATATTTCAGATTGGAGCCGCACTATCATTGTGGATAAAATTAAAAATGGGCATATCCAATTGAACGGACAACAAATGAAACCAAACAAAACTCTTTCTGAAGGTGATTACATTTCAATTTGTTTGTAAGGAGGACTCTCATGTTAAAGGTGAGAAAAGGTACGATTGATTTATTGAATGACTTAGATGTAATGTATACAGCATGCAAAGAAGCTCTCTTACAGAACCAAATTTATCAATGGGATGATTCTTATCCGACGCGAGAACACATTTCCTATCATCTAGAACARGCCGAATTGTATTGTCTATTCCAAGATCAAGTACTTGTGGGTGCCGTCGTCTTAAACGAAGCACCGTCTCCAGAATACAAACTAATTGACTGGTCAGAAATARACGGACGCTTTCTTATCGTCCACTCTTTTGTCATCCATCCGCTCGCGCAATGCAAAGGATATAGTAAAGTACTATTATCCTTTTGGGAAAACGAAGCAAAACAAAAAAACTACACTGGAATACGCCTAGATTGTTTTACAGGTAATCCGGTTTCATTAAGCCTATATGAAAAAAACAATTATATTTGCCGAGGTGCTGTCTATTTCAAAAGTAAACAGCCTCCTCATAATTGGTATAACTGCTATGAAAAAATCCTCTTACAATCGTAAGAGGATTTTTTCATTTCTTCACTTTTCGTAATACAAAGTGTGCACAACCGAAGTTACAGTACTCGTATAAATACTCTGATAAAGTACTAATTTTCGTATCATATGTCGAACGTTGATTACTATCATCAAAGAATCCGCGCAATCTAAGTTGCTCATAACCCCAGTCTCCAACGATATAATCATATTTATTTAAAATTTCTGCATAGCGCTCTTTAAGTGCTTCTTCACTAAAACCGTCACGAAAGTTTTTAATTACTTCGTACTGAACATTATTAACGCTCACCGTAGTATGAATCTCTTGCTTTTGCTCCATTATGAACTTCCTCTCTAAGCATTCTTCTTTTTATCGTATCACAAAGCATAACAACCAACAATTTCAAATACAAAAAATTGAAAWTTAGTGCATGCTATGGAGAAGGAGGTGATACATCGTGAAAAAGCAAATTATACTCTCTCTTCTCACTCTTTCCTTATTTGCAGGCTGCCAATCAACTAATAAAGCCGAAATGGAGCGTGAAGAAGGAAGTCGTGTTCTTGTTTCCAACAAAAACGACATGTATCATACGGAAAACACAAATACAAGGTTAACGAGAGTCGGCTATTCTTCTAAACAGAAGCATGAAGTATCTAACAAACAAGTAGGCGCTATTAACCGTGAGAAAGTTGCTGAAATGATTACAAGCATGACAGTCAAACTTCCTGATGTCACCAATGCCGCTACACTCGTTACCGACGATGAAGTGTTCGTTGTATACCGTGCAAACACAACGGATCCGAAACTCGTAACAGATCAAGTATATAAAACTGCTTTGTCCATCGTTCCTCGCTATTATAAAGCATATGTATCAACAAACCAAAAGTTGATTTCTCAAATTCAAGGTCTTCAATCTGGTAGCTTAAACGATAAAGAATATGAACAAAGTCTTGATATGTTAAAACGTGAAATGAGCGATAATCCTCATTTGAACAATACGGGGGATCAAACTTTGAATGATATGATTAAAAAATAAAAAGGTGGAGAAAACCTCCACCTTTTTACTATTCCTTACGATCCGCATAAACCTCCATCGCATCACACATAAACTGCGCTAAACCTTCACCAAACTTATCAATATTTTTCGTAAAACGCTCATCAGCAACATACATTTGACCGAGTCCCTTAAAGGCCTCTAATGAATATTCACCGAAGTTTTGCAAGTAATCGTACCATACCCCGATTGCGGATTGCGCCTCTTTAGAATCCGGTGCTCCATTTCGAAGTGTTGCTAGATTTCTGTAAATATTATTAAACTCCTCCTGTTTCTCTTTAGACATCCCCTTCGCTGTTTTATTCGCTTTATCTACAGCCTCATCTCCCCATCGTTCACGTGCTTCTTCTTCGTACGGGTTATGACTAAAATCAAATCCTTCAAATTTCTCTTTATTCGTCATATCAATCTCTCCTTTTGTATACTGAATTGTTTTATTAATCGTCGCTATCACCTTATCTAACCTGGCACGCTTTTCAAGAAGCATTTTCTTATGAAGCTGTAGTGCTTCTTCATGATCAAATGAYGGACTCWTGATAATTTCTTTAATCTTCTTCAAAGGGAAGCCTARYTCTTTAAAAAAYAAAATTTGCTGCARYGTYTCTAAATTTTCATTGGAATACAGACGATATCCAGACTCTGTCGTCTCRTCTGGGGTTAATAACCCAATTTCATCGTAATGATGCAGTGTGCGCACACTAATTCCAACTAAATTAGCTACTTCTTTTACCTTCATTGTCATGTGTATCTCCCCCTTAGTACATACAATAAAGTATGACGCAACGTTAGAGTCAATAAGTAAATTCATTTATCTCTAAAAGTTTCATCTCTCCCATATTTCATGCATAATAGATATGTACATATATTAGAAAGCGGTGAAAGTATGGTTTCAAATACTGTAATTGCCAGCATCATATTTCAACTCGTTGTTTCGGTTCTGGTCCCAATTATTGTACTCGTTTATTTCCGTAAAAAATATAATATTAATTGGAAAGTGGTCGGCGTTGGTGTTCTTATCTTTATTGGATTTACCCAAATTCTCGAAACACCGTTCCACCTATTTATACGTGGTAATCCAGCAATCGCTCCATTTTTAGAAAATCCGTATGTCTTTGCAATTTATGGCGGACTAACTGCTGGTATTTTTGAAGAATTAGGACGCTTCGTTGCCTTTTACTACTTACTGAAAAAATATCGAGAGTATAAAGATGGTCTTGCATACGGAATTGGACACGGCGGAATTGAATCGATTTTAGTCGGTGGATTCGCTGGGCTTCAAACTCTTATCTTTGCAACATCTATTAACAATGGTAGCTTCGCTCAAATGGTTGAAAAAATGCCTGAGCTTAGCCGTTTACAGGACATGTTAATTCAGCAGCCTGCCTACTTATACTTACTCGGTAGCTTAGAAAGAATTATGGCACTCGTTCTGCAAATTGCTTTCACAATGCTTGTCGTATACGCAGTAAAACAAAAGAAATATATTTTCCTCGTATACGCTATACTATTCCACGCACTTGTGGACTTTTTCGCAGCACTTTACCAAACAAAAACAATCAACATCTTTGTCGCAGAAGGAATTACTCTTCTCTTCGCGATTGGTGCTTTCGTTCTTATTCGCAACATGAAAGAGAAATTAGTAAGTGCTTCAGAGTAAAAATAAACCACCAAAATTGGTGGTTTATTTTTTATGTGGATTTTCGTAACAGTGATAACTTCGGCCCCCTCGAAGCTCCTTCTTTGTTTCTGCATCTATAACTATATACTTATGAAATTCATCTACTTCATCTTGAGAAAAAGAAGCAAAAAAGTACACTTGGCGATCAGGATGAACAAATACATCTTGAATCACCACTCTACTTCGACAGCCAACATCTGTTTTTTTTCGGAAGGTAAATTCTGCATCTTGTACTTCTTTCCATAAAATTTTCTTTCGAACACTATACGCCGCATTTTTGTATTCCTTATAGACCTTCTTATCTAACTGTTCATAAAATAGATTTTCATTCACAAACGATTTGTTTTGATTGCTCGGATATTCTAATTTTTGATTTGATTGTGCATATGTTGTGGACAATTGTGTAAAAAAACAAGCAATGAATGCAATAATTATTATTTTTTTCATGCTAGCACCTCAAATTTTCATTATCCACATTACTTTTCCACATACTTAGATCACTATTCCGTTTCCAATAAAAAGGAATTTTTTCCACATTTGTCGAAGTATATAGCGTCAACTTGAAAGATGGGGATGAATTATGAAGAAAATTATTGTAATACGACATTGTTCCGCAACTGGACAAAAACGTGATGCCGAATTAACGTTTGCCGGAAAAGATCAAGCTAACACCCTTGCTGCATTCCTCTTAGAAAATCAGCTACAAATAGATCATATTATTTCGAGCCCATTTGTCCGAGCTATCGATTCCATTCGGCCCTATGCGATTCAAGCTAACCTATCTATCGAAGAGGATGAACGATTAGCTGAACGTATATTAAGCAACGTTCCGATGGATGATTGGATGCAAAAACTAGAATCTACTTTTACAAACATAGATATTGCCTTTTCAGGCGGAGAGTCAACAAAACAAGCAACGGACCGTGCTATATCGCTTATCCAAGACGTTTTAAAGTTAAACCATACTACAACACTACTCGTTACACATGGAAACTTACTTACGCTCATTTTAAAGCACTTTGATCGTACGATCGGCTTTCATGAATGGAGAACTTTAACGAATCCTGATGTTTACGAAATTACAATCGATGAACAAAGTTTCATAAAACGATTATGGGAAGCATCGTCCAAGTAGTATCCCTTTCCAAAACACTCAGTTGACGCCACGAGAAGAGACTGTATTAACAATAGAGAGGGGTATCATTCCATATGTATGAAGATGTACTTTCTTTACTACATAAAACAAATGCTTCTTATGAAAAATTTGAACACGAACCAGTACTTGACTATGAAACAGATCGTATCGTTCGTGAAAGACTTGGTTTGCAAGGCACTCCAAGTAAAAGCTTATTTTTAAAATCAAAATCCGGGGAGCATTACGTATTCTTTACGTTAGAAGGCACTCGCCTCAACCGAGGAGAGATGAAGGAAATAACAGGAGAGAGCTTATCTCTCTGTTCTCCTAATGAGCTAAGAGAAGAGACTGGTTGCACTCCTGGATGTGTAGCTCCTTTCGGTTATTCACAAAATGTAACGATTATTGTGGACAGTTCAATTTATACTTACGATAAAATTTTAATTACACCTGGTGTACCTGAATTTACAATTGAATTATCCACAGAGGAATTAAAAAAGATTTTATCCACATGTCAAAATAAAGTTTTAGATTATAAGAAAAAAGAGAGCTAATGATTAGCTCTCTTTTTTCATTATTTCGCTTCTGCTGTTTTTTCTTTTGCAGAACGTACTTGCTCGTCCGCATGATAAGAAGAACGTACAAGTGGACCAGCTTCACAGTGGCTAAATCCTTTGCTAAGTGCAATTTCTTTTAGCTCTGCAAATTCTGCTGGTGGATAATATTTAATAACTGGTAAATGCTTCTTAGATGGTTGTAGGTATTGCCCAAGAGTTAAAATATCCACATTGTTTGCACGTAAGTCATCCATTGCTTCAATTAAATCTTCTCTCGTTTCACCTAAGCCCAGCATAATGCTCGATTTAGTTGGAATATCAGGCTGCATTTCTTTTGCTCGACGTAAAAACTCTAATGAACGGTCATATTTTGCTCTAGCGCGAACTCGGTTAGATAATCGACGTACTGTTTCAATGTTATGGTTCAAAATATCTGGTTTTGCATCCATTAACATTTTTAAGTTTTCTTCTACCCCACCCATATCAGATGGTAATACTTCGATAGACGTGAATGGATTTTCACGACGTACAGCGCGTACTGTTTCAGCAAAAACAGCTGCTCCGCCGTCCTTTAAATCATCACGTGCAACCGCTGTTATAACAACGTGCTTTAAGCCCATTTGTACTACAGAATCTGCTACGCGTTCTGGYTCTTGTAAATCAAGCTCAGTTGGTAAGCCTGTTTTAACCGCACAAAAACGACAAGCACGTGTACAAACCGCACCTAAGATCATAAATGTTGCTGTTTTCCTTACAGCCCAGCATTCATGAATATTCGGACATTTCGCCTCTTCACAAACTGTATGAAGATTCTTAGAGCGCATCATTTTCTTTAAGCCTGTATAGTTTTCATTCGTGTTTAACTTAATTTTCAACCATTCGGGCTTGCGCTTATACTCTGTTTGTTTTGTCATGGTTATCAACTCCGCACAATATGAAATAGTTTACCGTGTTCGCTTCTTTCAATGTAACATATCTATTCTAACGTATGAAAGCGATTTGCTCAAATGAAGATTCTAAGATTTTTTCCAATCGTTCCCTATAATGAAATACTCCGTATATCCCACACTAAAAAGAGTGATGTTGTGAAAGGAGTCTATTTCATGCTTCGAAAAATTTCTCTTTTGCTTTCGATTTGCTTTCTTCTCCACCAAAACATCGCTTACGGTGAAGATAATCAGCAAAGCATATATGAAAAGCGCATGGCACTATATAAAGAAACTGAGCAATCTTCCGGTATTCCGTGGTATTACTTAGCCGCAATGGATCAATACGAAAGAAACATACGGAGCGTAAGAAAAAATATTCCGAAAAAACCAGATGCCATCATTTCCCTTTATTTCAAACCTGAAATATGGGCTGGACCTGTTAATAGTAATGATACTCTCCCCCATACAATTTCTCTATTTGGCGGAATGGGTTTAGATGGTGACAAAGATGGATTTGCAAATGCAAATAACGACCGTGATCTTCTGCATACAGCAGCAACTATTTTAAAGAAACAAGGAACGTCGGAAGACCGTATTAACATTATGATTTGGGAATATTATAGACGTGCAAAAACAGTTGAATTAATTACAGAATACGCCCGAATTTATAAACATTATGGACGCATTAATTTAGAAGGYAATGCTTTCCCTCTCCCGATTCGCAGTGACCATAGCTATCGTAGTACTTTCGGTGCTGGTAGAAGCTTTGGCGGCAGGAGGATTCATGAAGGAACCGATATTTTTGCTGGATATGGCGTACCAGTACGATCAACTTGCTATGGCGTTATTGAAACAAAAGGATGGAATCGCCTTGGTGGATGGCGCATTGGTATTCGTGACCTTCATAATAATTACCACTATTACGCTCATTTAGGCGGGTTCTCTAAAGAAATACAGCTCGGACAAATTGTCGAACCAGGAAAAGTAATCGGATTTGTCGGTAGTACCGGCTACGGTCCTCCTGGTACRGCTGGAAARTTCCCGCCYCACTTACATTTCGGCATGTATAAAGACAATGGCTATACAGAATGGGCTTTCGATCCATACATGCATTTAAGCCTTTGGGAACGAAAAGAACGAGCAAATACAAAAMRATAACCGTAGCRAATTGCTACGGTTATTTTTTTTATATTCGCTAACTATCCGTTTTCTTTTTATCTGGTACAACAACTCCGCCACTTCCGTAATAAGTAGGCACCTCACCTTGAACGATGCGCGTTGCAATCGGAATGTTTTGCTTCACCTTAATTTCTTTCGTGCGTAACGGAATCATAACTTGTAACGTCACTTCCACTTCCATAATAATTTTGATCGCCGTATTATTAATTCCTTGCGGCTCAACTAATTGTTTAATATCCGTATTCACATGACCAATTGGCGTAAAATTAATCGGAATATCTGGTCCTATATTACCAAGAAGCGCATTATCAGTTATGCGCCCAAAAGGAACTGACATAGATACCCCATTCTCTTCAAAAATACCAAGTGCTTTCGTATCCCCTTTTTCTACTTGTTGTAAATATTTTTCTATGTATGCAGTAGTCGATGTTAATATTTCATTTACTTGTTTTGTATTTAAATCAATTGTAGATACTTTCCCATTCCTATCCGTTTGTACTTTCATTAATGAATCTACATCAAACCCTTCATTAATCCGGTCTTTTACCGCTTTCGTCATAACTGCTGTTGCCATTTTATGAGTCTCTGTTTCCCCATACTTAATTAACGTTGGCTGAATACTTTTATTTACAATCCATAAACCTTGAACTACCATTACGATAAAAATAATAAATGAAATAAGCAGTATATACCGAAAGGAAATCGGTCCCCTTCGAAACCGCGAATTTTTCGAACGAAATATGCCCATAAGAAAACCCTCCTTCTTATATTATTTCTATGCAAGAAAGAGGGATGATATATGCTTATCTCATTTTTAATAGTGCATCTTTTCCGATTGTGCCTACCGGAATACCTAAAGCTTCGGCTCCAGTCGTTACTGATTCCAGCGGTGCTTCAAGAAGTTGTTCAATCGTTCTTACACCAACCGCACGGCCAGCAATAATTCCTCGATCACCTAACTTCTCATTTAGAAGACCTACATCTAAAGCACCGCACATAATATATCCTTTATCGCTCATTACAGCTAGCAAATTTGTCTTTGGAAGTTTTACGCTAACAGCAATGAACGTATAGTTATCAATTATAATTGGCTCTACATTAACCATAGTTCACACTCCTCTCTTTCTTATCTTTATGACAAGAGAAAAATGAGTGTTACAAGTTAACTAGCCTATAGTTTGACTGAAGATGTATAAGTTATCAACATGTCTGTTAGTACATCTCTAAGCAATTCCGGCATATAATATTGTTTGTCAGAAAGTGTGGATAGCTCTGGGTATAAGTATCCGAATGTAAACATATCAATCGTTCCTACCGTATATATCCGGTCTAATTCCAGCGATTCGCCGTTAATCAATACATCTTCTAGTAAAATTTTATTCCCTGGAATCGTATCTGGAATCACTTCCAAACCATCGTAAATCATTTTCCCCATTACTTTTCCACGAAATCCGAATCCTTTCACCTCAAGATTCTCCATATTCGGGCGGCGCGCTTTCAAAATAACTTCTCTTAACGTTTTCCCTGGTACTTTTAACATACATGGATTAATTGGATGTGGACAAATCCGATGAATATCTCCGCGCGTCACAACACCTTCATTTAATCCCTCAAGAAGTACACCAGCATTCACCATCCCAACATCCGCATTACACCACTCTTTAAGTGCACTTGCCAACATATGAGAAAACGTCGTCTCCTTAAACCAATCAACCGGCAATGATTCTTTTAAATGAACGACAGGCTCAGCCATYATCTGTTTACTTTCTTCCTTTAGCATTTCAATTGTGGATAACGGCTCGCTATAAGCACCTAACCGTTCTGTCTTAATCGCTCTACCGTCTTTTTTCAACAGTCTCTTCGTCTCTTTATCCACAGTAAGCTGAACGTGACCAACGTAATGTCCCCACTTTTCACAACAGCAAAGCAAGGTATTATCCACAAGAATACCGCGCTCAAATAAATGATGCGTATGTGCCCCTAAAATAACATCTATATCATAATGCTCCGCCATATACTCATCCATACTTTTTCCAAGATGAGAAAGCACAACAGTAATATGAGCTGTATCCTTAACTTCTTCTAAAATAGACTCTAAATGGATGATTGGATCTTCAATATGCCAGTCTAACATATGATAAAACTCTGGATAAGCTACCGTTAATCCAATAAAGGCAATCGTAATCCCATCTGTCGTTGTATGTAATTTATAAGGCTTCGCCCACGCTGGACGTACACCCTCTTTTTCAAATAAGTTCGCTACAAGCACCTCAAAACCAGCATCATCATATAGACGATTCAAATGCTCTTTCGCCAATGTAATTCCTTCATTATTTCCGATCGTTACATAATCATATAACGCCTCATTTAATAATTTTGTATTCCCAAGTCCATTTGTCGCTTCCGAAATACTATGAAAACGATCCACATGATCGCCAATATCCACAGTTAAAACAGTCTCTCCCACTTCCTGTCTTCGCCTTTTCTCCCCTTGTACAAACCGAGAAATTTGCGGCCAATTTTCAAAATGACTATGTATATCGTTTGTATGATAAAGGTGGATGATTGTTTCTTTATTTATATTCAGAGAAAAAACCTCCTCTCAGTTCCTTACTGCCATTTACGCTATACGTACGCAATAATCCTGTAAATACTTTTCGTCTTTTCTTGCTATTCTACATTGTACTCGCATTATAAGAAAAAGCCAAAGATTGCCCTTTTAATATGGAAAACTTTATATTTTCTAATTTGTGGATTCTTTGCTGGATTTGTCAGTATCTTAGCCTTAATTACTTCTAGTTGATCGCCTTATGTATAGCGGGGGGCGGGGTATATAGCCCTCTCCTCTATGTAGTAATTTGTTGATAAGTCGATATTCCTTGTCGAAACGTCGATATATTGAAATAATCGCTGATATATTCCGAGTTATCGTCGATATATTTGAATAATCGCTGATATATTTCACCGAACACCCACCTGGGTATCCCTTCCCAACCAGACTAGCTTACACAACACAAAAAAGCGCCCTGCACTGCAGGGCGCTTTCTTCATATATTATCCAGTTCCAGCGGCTAGAATGTTCGGTGGCTTCACTTCTTCCTATGAGGCAAAAAGCGCCTCTACGTCAGAAGCTCCATCCCCCTCACATTCTGAACGAGCCGCTTCCACTTTAAATATTGTCCAGCTTCGCCTCCTAGCCCCTCATGTCTAAGARCCTTCCGCACGAGAAGATAAAAAGCRTCTTCTGTGCGAAAGAACCTTAGCCAACGGGTCTGAACAGTCGGCTCCGCATTTCTATTTAACCAATAGAACCTTCCATCTCAAACTTGATTAGGCGGTTCATTTCAACTGCGTATTCCATTGGAAGTTCGCGAGTGAATGGCTCGATGAAGCCCATTACGATCATTTCTGTAGCTTCTTGCTCAGAAATACCGCGGCTCATTAGGTAGAATAATTGTTCTTCTGATACTTTAGATACTTTCGCTTCGTGCTCAAGTGAAACGTAATCGTTTTTGATTTCGTTGTAAGGAATTGTATCAGATGTAGATTGGTTATCCATGATTAACGTGTCACACTCGATGTTAGAGCGAGAGTTTTTCGCTTTTGGTCCGAATTGTACGATACCACGGTAAGTTACTTTACCACCATGCTTCGCAATCGATTTAGAAACGATTGTTGAAGACGTGTTTGGTGCTAAGTGAATCATTTTCGCACCAGCATCTTGGTGTTGGCCTTTACCAGCAATCGCGATAGATAATGTTAAACCACGAGCGCCTTCGCCTTTTAAGATAACTGCTGGGTATTTCATCGTTAATTTAGATCCGATGTTACCGTCAATCCATTCCATCGTTGCGTTTTCTTCACAAACCGCACGTTTTGTAACTAGGTTGTATACGTTGTTCGCCCAGTTTTGGATTGTTGTATAACGGCAATATGCATCTTTYTTAATGATGATTTCTACTACCGCACTATGAAGTGAGTTAGTCGTGTAAACAGGTGCTGTACAACCTTCTACGTAGTGTACGTGTGCGCCTTCGTCTACGATGATAAGCGTACGCTCGAATTGTCCCATATTTTCAGAGTTAATACGGAAATACGCTTGAAGTGGTGTATCAACTTTAATACCTTTTGGAACGTAGATGAATGATCCACCAGACCAAACTGCAGAGTTTAATGCAGAGAATTTGTTGTCTGTTGGTGGGATTACTTTTCCGAAATGCTCACGGAAAATATCTTCGTTCTCTTTTAATGCGCTATCTGTATCTTTGAAGACGACTCCTAGATCTTCTAGGTCTTCTTTCATGTTGTGGTATACAACTTCAGATTCGTACTGTGCAGATACACCAGCTAAATATTTTTGCTCAGCTTCAGGAATACCTAATTTATCAAATGTCGCTTTAATTTCCTCAGGTACTTCATCCCAAGACTTCTCAGATTTCTCAGATGGTTTTACGTAGTACGTAATTTCATCGAAATCTAAGTCGTTTAAGTCGCCGCCCCATTGTGGCATTGGCATTTCATAGAACTTATCCAGTGATTTTAAACGGAAGTCTAACATCCACTGTGGTTCTTCTTTCATACGTGAAATCTCTTCAACGATTTCTTTTGTTAAACCGCGTCCAGCACGGAAAATCGAAACGTCTTTATCCTTGAAACCATATTTATAATCGCCGATATCTGGCAGTTGCTTCGCCATGTTGGTGTGTCCCTCCTTATATAACCTCGTTTTTAGGAACCTTTAACATTACTTATCTTCGTTTAAGCCCTTTTCTAACGCTTTCCACGCTAATGTTGCACATTTAATACGTGCCGGGAACTTGCATACGCCTTGTAATGCTTCAATATCTCCTAAATCAATGCTGTCATCATACTCTTTTCCTAGCATCATGTCAGAGAAAATTTTAGAAAGCTTAAGGGCCTCTTCAATTTTCTTTCCTTTTACTGCTTGTGTCATCATTGAAGCTGAAGACATTGAAATTGAACATCCTTCGCCTTCAAACTTCGCTTCTTGTACAATACCCTCTTCTACTTTCATCGTAAGTTGAATACGATCGCCGCAAGTTGGATTGTTCAAGTTAACGGTAACACTATCTTCTAACACGCCATGGTTACGAGGATTTTTATAATGATCCATAATAACTTGACGATATAACGTATCTAAATTATTAAATGACATTTGTGAAATACTCCTTTGTCTTGATTAGTGATTCAACAAATGTATCAATTTCTTCTTTTGTATTATATAAATAGAAGCTCGCACGTGCTGTAGAAGAAGCTTTTAGCCACTTCATAAGCGGTTGTGCACAGTGATGTCCTGCGCGAACCGCAATGCCTTCTACATCTAATACAGTTGCTACATCGTGAGGATGTACGTCTTCAATATTAAATGTAACTAGACCAGCGCGATGCTTTGGACCATAAATTGTAACGCCATCTACTTCTGATAGTCTCTCTAAAGCGTATTGCGCTAATTCATGTTCATGCTTTTCAATATTATGAAGACCGATTTCTTCTAGGAAATCAATTGCCGCACCAAGTCCGATTGCATTACCGATAATCGGTGTACCTGCTTCGAACTTCCACGGAAGCTCTTTCCAAGTAGACTCTTGTAAGTCTACGAAATCAATCATTTCACCACCAAATTCAATTGGTTCCATATTGTTTAGCAATTCTTTCTTACCATATAATACGCCGACACCTGTTGGTCCGCACATCTTATGAGCAGATAATGCGTAGAAATCACAGTTTAAATCTTGTACATCCACTTTCATATGAGGTGCACTTTGTGCTCCATCAACGATCATGATTGCACCGTTTTCATGTGCGATTGCTCCGATTTCTTTTACAGGGTTAATCGTTCCAAGTACGTTAGAAACGTGCATGATAGAAACGATTTTTGTATTCGGTGTAACTGTTTGACGAACATCTTCTAAAGAAATTGTACCGTCTAGTTGAAGCGGAAGGTATTTTAAAGTTGCACCAGTTTTCTTCGCAACTTGTTGCCACGGAATGATGTTACTATGGTGCTCCATGTAAGAGATGACRATTTCATCGCCTTCTTTTACATTATCAAGACCATAACTAGCTGCTACTGTATTTAATGCAGTTGTCGTTCCGCGCGTGAAAATAATCTCTTCCATTGATTTCGCATTAATAAACTTGCGAACTTTCTCACGTGCACCTTCATACGCGTCGGTAGCTTTCGTACCGAGCGTATGAACACCGCGATGCACGTTAGAATTATATTCTTTATAGTAACGTTCTAACGTTTCAATGACTTGAATTGGTTTTTGAGAAGTTGCTGCACTATCGAAATAAACAAGTTGTTTGCCGTTCACTTTTTGATCAAGAATTGGAAACTGTTTGCGTATTTCATGAATATTCATTAGCGAACTTTCCTTTCAATTACCTCAACAAGCTGTGCCTTTACTCCTTCAATTGGAAGCTCATTTACTACAGGTGCTAAGAATCCATGGATGACTAAACGTTCTGCTTCGCGTTTTGGAATCCCACGGCTCATCAAGTAGTATAATTGGTATGGATCTACGCGGCCTACTGAAGCTGCGTGACCTGCCATTACATCATCTTCATCGATTAAAAGAATTGGGTTTGCATCACCGCGAGCTTTCTCATCTAACATAAGAACGCGAGAAGATTGTTGTGCATTTGATTTAGATGCACCGTGTTCAATCTTACCAATTCCGTTAAAGATAGATGTTGCACTATCTTTTTGTACGCCGTGTTTTAAAATCCAACCTTCAGAGTGTTTACCGAAGTGAACAACTTTAGTTGTAAAGTTTTGTGTTTGGTTACCACGACCAATTGTTACTGTTTTTGTATCAGCATATGATCCGTCGCCCATTAAGTTCGTAACGTTCTCTGAGATTGTATTTCCGTCATTCATAAGGCCTAGAGCCCAATCAATGCGGCCGTCGCGTCCAACAATTCCGCGGCGGTTAACGTAAGTTGTTACGTCTTTTGCTAATAGATCAACCGCACCGAATTTCACTTGTGCGCCTTGTTCCACGATTACTTCTGCTACGATATTTGCAATACCTTTAGCATTTTCATTTGCAACGTAGTTTTCTACATATGTTGCAGTACTGTTCGCATCAGCTACGAATAATACGTGGTTATATACGTTAGCTTCTTCGCCGTCTACTAAGAATACAGCTTGAAGTGGAGTTTCAAGAACAACGTTTTTCGGAACATATACGAATGCACCGCCGTTGATTAATGCAGCATGAAGTGCAGTTAGACGATGCTCGTTTACTTTCACGCCGTCTTTCATTAAGTACTTTTGTACTAATTCAGCATGCTCTGTTGCAGCTGTTACGATGTCTGTAAAAATAACACCTTTTTCTTTTGCTTCGTCTGCTAAAGAAACGAAAGCAGTTGTACCAGTACGTTGTACTAATACRCTGTTATTTTCATCGATTAAGTTTTTCACTGCTTCTGGAAGCTCTGTTAAAGAACTTACAGGCTCTTGCTTAGCAGCGTCGCCTTTTCCGATAAAGTCCCATTTTTCAATTTTCGTTTTATCAGGCGTTGGCATTGGAAGTTCAGTTGCTTGTGCAAGAGCTTGTAAGCGGAACTCAGTCAACCAAGCAGCTTCGTTTACTTCGCTTGCGCGCTGACGGATTGTTTCTTGATCGAAAGGTAATGTACCGATTGTCATGTTTATGCTCCTCTCTTACGCTTCTTGCTCTGCTGTTTCGTCTTCAATACCTAATTCTTTTTTAATCCAGTCGTAACCTTCAGCTTCTAGACGTTGTGCAAGCTCAGGGCCACCAGATTTAACGATACGACCGTTCATCATAACGTGAACGAAGTCTGGAGTGATGTAGTTTAATAAACGTTGGTAATGCGTAATCATTAGGCAGCCGAACTCTTCGCCGCGCATTTGGTTAATACCTTTAGATACAACTTTTAATGCATCGATATCAAGACCTGAGTCGATTTCATCTAAGATTGCGATTTTTGGCTCAATCATCATTAATTGAAGAATTTCGTTACGTTTTTTCTCTCCACCAGAGAAACCTTCGTTTAAGTAACGTTGTGCCATTTCTGGATCCATTTCTAGGAATTCCATGTTTTTATCTAAAGTACGGATAAATTTCATAAGAGAAATTTCATCGCCTTCTTCACGACGTGCATTAATTGCAGAACGTAAGAAGTCCGCGTTTGTTACTCCGCTAATTTCACTTGGATATTGCATTGCTAAGAATAGACCTGCTAGCGCACGCTCATCTACTTCCATTTCTAATACATCTTCACCGTCGATGATGATGCTACCTTCTGTTACTTCATACTTTGGGTGACCCATAATCGCAGAAGATAAAGTTGATTTACCTGTTCCGTTAGGTCCCATAATTGCGTGGATTTCTCCACCTTTTACTTCAAGGTTTACACCTTTTAAAATTTCTTTGCCATCAATTGATACGTGTAAGTCTTTAACCGTTAATGTAGAACCAGCCATCTCAATACCTCCATTAATCCTCTATATACATTTTAAAAATTACTAAAACGTTCATATTCTCATTTTATTCTCATTCTAATCTTATATCAAATAAAATGATATCGCAAACACTAAGAAAATGTAACAATTTTTTCACAAATGTATATAAGTATTTCCTTTACATCCTCTTATGATACACCTTTCTTCTTATATATATAAAGAAAAAAGGACTGGATTATTCCCAGTCCTTCCCAGCACCTATTCATTTACTGGAAGTACAGCACCTTTATATTCTTTATTGATAAAGTCTTGAATTTCTTTTGAATGCAATACGTCTACTAACTCTTTAATTTCTTTTTTCTTCTCGTCACCTTTACGAACTGCGATAATATTTGCATAAGGAGAGTCTGATCCTTCAATTGCAATTGCATCCTTTGTTGGATTTAATTTCGCATCAATTGCATAGTTTGAATTAATAAATAAAGCATCACCTTCATTGTTTTCGTACAGCTTCGGTGAAAGTCCAGGTTCTACATCTGTTTTAAACTTTAAATTTTTCGGATTTTCTACAACATCTTTTACTGTTGCTTTAACAACATCTACACCGTCTTTTAATTTAATAACGCCGCCTTTTTGTAACAATGCGAGCATACGGCCACGCTCCGCTACGTTATTACTCATAATAACTGTTCCACCATCTGGAAGTTCTTTTAAACTTTTATATTTCTTAGAATAAATGCCCATTGGCTCTAAATGGATTTTTCCTGCGTTTACAATTTTATATCCCTTTTCTTGAATTTCTTTATCTAAGTAAGGAATGTGCTGGAAGTAGTTCGCATCAATTTYTTTATCCGCTAACGCTTTATTCGGCAGAACATAGTCCTGAAATTTTTTAATCTCTAATTTAATACCCTTTTTCTCTAATATCGGCTGTGCTTTCTCTAAAATAACAGAGTGCGGCACGTTAGAAGCTCCAACAACAAGCTTATTCTCCTCTTTCCCCCCGCAAGCGGCTAATGTAAATACAGATAATGCTGTAACAACTGACAATATAATCTTTTTCATATGATGTCCCCTTCTCCCCTATAGTTATGTAGTAAAAAAAGGACCGGCATACACCAGCCCTTTTTCCGCAATTATTCTTTTACAGGAACAACTGCCCCTTTATATTCTTTAGTAATAAAGTCTTCAATTTCTTTAGAATGCAGTACTTCTATAAGAGCTTTAATCTCTTTTTTATCTTTATCGCCTTTACGAACAGCTACTACGTTTGCGTATGGAGAATCATCGCCTTCAATTGCAATTGCATCTTTTTCTGGGTTTAATTTCGCATCAATTGCATAGTTAGAATTAATTAGAACAGCGTCGCCTTCTWTATTGTTATACACTTGTGGCAATAGACCCGGCTCGATATCTGTTTTGAATTTTAAGTTTTTCGGATTATCCGCAATATCTTTTGGAGTTGCTTTAACTGGCTCTACTCCGTCTTTAATTTTTAAAATGCCTTCTTTTTGTAAAATTGCTAAACCACGACCATGATCAGTAACAGAATTACTCATAATAATTGTCGCCCCGTTTGGAAGTTCTTTTAAGCTCTTATATTTTTGAGAATACACACCAATCGGTTCTAAATGAATTTTTCCTGCTATTTCAAAATCATATTTCTTATCTTTAATCTCTTTTTCTAAATAAGGAATGTGCTGGAAGTAGTTTGCATCTAATTCTTTATCTGCTAACGATTTATTCGGTAACACGTAGTCTTGGAATTTTTTAATCTCTAACTCAATTCCTTTTTTCTCAAGTAACGGTTTTGCCTTTTCTAAAATTTCAGCGTGCGGTACGTTAGAAGCACCAACAACAAGTTTYTTTTCATCTTTATCTTTCCCGCCACAAGCAGCTAACCCAAAAATTGAAGTTGAAATAAGTGCTGTAAGTAATAATTTTTTCATTTGAAATATCCCCCTGTTTTCATTATCTTTTATCTATTCGAGTCGTTAAACTATCACCAATCCACTGAATTAAAAATACAACGAGTAATACACAAATTGTCGCAACGATTGTTACATCGTTATTTCCTCGCTGGAACCCTTCTAAATAAGCAAGTGTTCCAAGGCCACCAGCACCAACAACACCTGCCATTGCTGTATAGCCTACTAAAGCAATAGTCGTAACCGTAATACCAGATACTAACGCTGGTAACGATTCTGGAATTAACACCTTCAAAATAATTGTGCTTGTTTTTGCTCCCATCGCTTTTGAAGCTTCAATTACACCTTTATCAATCTCGCGAAGCGCGATTTCAACCATTCTCGCGTAAAACGGTGCTGCACCAATAATTAAAGCTGGCAGCGCTGCACTCGCTCCGAGTATTGTTCCAAGAAGAATCTTTGTGAACGGGATTAATAAAATAATTAAAATGATGAACGGTATAGAACGGAAAATGTTTACGAACGCTCCAATCACCGTATTAATCGCTTTATTTTCCCATAAATTATCTTTCGCTGTCATAAAGAGTAATAATCCTAAAATAAGTCCTAAAACAAATGTGGCAAGCGCTGCGATTGCCGTCATATATAACGTTTCACCAGTTGCTTCTAACATTTGATTCCAATCAATATTTGCGATTAACTTATCCATGTGCAATCACCTCCAGCTCTACTTGATCTTGATGAATCCCTTCTATTGCTTGCTGGATCGCTGTTTCTTCACCATTTAAATGAACGACTAAACTTCCGTAAGATCCGTTATTCGTTTGCGCGATATTTCCTTGCAAAATGCTAACTTCTATATCACCGCGCTGCATTAACCTTTGAAGTACCGGTCTTTCTACCGCTTCACCGACAAACTGCAAACGAATTACTTTTCCATCTGGATACTTTTCTATTAAACTTTCAATCGTTTCATTTGTATCTTCAGAATCAGTTAACTGCTGTACAAATCGTTTTGTAATGTCTTGCTGTGGATTACGGAATACGTCAAGTACTGGACCCGTTTCTACGATCTTCCCTTTCTCCATTACAGCAACTCGATTACAAATTTTGCGAATAACGTGCATCTCATGCGTAATCAATACAATTGTTAAGCCGAGACGCTTATTAATATCTAACAATAAATCTAAAATTTGATCTGTCGTTTCCGGATCAAGAGCTGACGTTGCTTCATCACATAAAAGTACTTGTGGATTATTTGCTAACGCTCTTGCAATCCCGACGCGCTGCTTTTGTCCACCACTTAGCTGAGATGGGTACGCGTCTCCTCTTCCTTCTAATCCAACAAGATGAATTAACTCATCGACACGTTTTCTTCTCTCCGCCTTATCGACACCTGCAATTTCAAGTGGGAATGCGATATTTTCACGCACAGTTCGTGACCAAAGTAAGTTGAAATGCTGAAAAATCATTCCAATTTCTTGTCTTGCCTTACGAAGTTCATTTCCAGTAATCGCTGAAATCACACGATTCGCAATTGTAATTTGGCCAGAAGTTGGTTTCTCTAACTGATTAAACAATCTAATTAACGAACTTTTCCCAGCGCCACTATATCCAATAACACCAAATATTTCACCCTTATCTACTTTTAAGTTGGCGTTATCTACAGCAGTGACATCACCGCTTTTTGCCTTATATATTTTCTTTACATTTTCTAATAAGATCATGATGTTCACCCCTATTTTTGTTTAAAAAGCGTAAGCGGCTCGTTTAGAATGTGAAGTGGATGGAGCTTCTTCCTATGAGGCGCTTTTTGCCTCATAGGAAGAAGCGAAGCCATCGAACATTCTWGCCGCTGGAGCTGGATTTCATAAAACTTTGGATAGACTCTGCAATTTTTTTATTTTTCATGCGTGTAGTCCATCGTTATAGCTCCTCTTATTATTTGAATGTCCTCCGCATTCAAACGACAAAAAACCTTTCCGCTTCTAGAGAAGCAGAAAGGTTTATATGCGTATATAACAACATTATCCCTCTCTCTCATCTCTCAAAGCATTTGCTTTGCAGGAATTGGCACCATTTCAACATAAGTTGACGGTTGCCGGGCTTCACAGGGCACAGTCCCTCCACCTCTCTTAATAAGAGAAATCAGATTAAATTTTCGTCTGATTTAAAATTTATGAAATTGTCTATATTTTATGAATTGAATTGTATCAATATCCACACACTCTGTCAACAGAAATTTTCGTAAAAAAAGAAACTTCAGAATTTTAAGCTCCGACTGACATCGGTTTACATATATGAAACATCGATTCAACTAATAACATCGTTCGATACGTTCCAGAATATTGTACCCGTCCATCACTCATTAACTTTTGCAACCTCATATTTCCAGTCACTAATTTTTGTACATCCTCTTCCTCTAAACAAACGATTTGTTCCGTTCCTCTCGCCTCTTTCAAAAGTTCTATATACTCTCTTGAAATTTGTAACGAACAGCATTCATCTCCAAAACGAAAATTAACAGTTCTTTCTCCTTGCCTTAAAAGCGGTTCTAAATGATATTGACCATTAGCGTAATTTACAAATGATTGAAGCAAAGAATATAATTTCATCCTAAACCACATCCCTCATATCACTTTCTATTACATACCATTCCCTCTTATTAAAGGGCAATCCTGTTATTTTCGCTCGACAAATACTGTATCTATCACGCATGTCGACATATTTCCCAAGAAATATGTCGAGGCGGCAAAAACTTTGCCGCCTACTTTAATTCCGTATATAAATATTCAACCGAATGAAATGCATATATTTTCTTCATCAGTGTCCCATTTTCAAAAATAAGTAAACACGGTACACTTTCTATCCCATACTCTTTCGCTAAATGCGGGGCATAATTTAAATCTAACATTCCAATTTTCAAATCTTCAATCGTCATCTCAACGACCGTTAACATCTTCTTTGCCAATTGGCATGTTCCACACATTGGTGTATACACATATAACACTGTTTTTTCTTCATTTCCTATTAGGGCTGTAGCTTCGGCACCTGTCCAATCAATCACTTCTATCATTCCTTACCGTAAATATTCTGTATAAACGTCAATGTCTGCTCCCCATAATACATTTGCTAAATGTGAAGAAGGYGCAGTCGCCACCTCGCGATACGAGCGATCAATATAAATATGCTCTGCTTGTGGAAATTCTTTTCGGAATTGTTTCCTTAACTTTTCTCCTGCATCATCAGCATCTACTAGCACATATACATCCTTATCAAAAAATTGATCAATGAGCTCATCCATTTTCGACAAACCAATTGTACCATTTGTACAAACAATTTCCACTGGTTCACGAATAATAGATTCAATCTTTCTTCTATCCGATTTACCTTCTACAATAATGACTTTTTCCACATAAATCATATGTCATCACCCGATCACCATATACTATACAACCTTTAACTTAGTATATAGTATATTCGTTATTTTCATGTTGTTTCCTGTTTATTTTTGCAAAAGAAAAGCGCAAGCGGCTCGCTCAGAACAAGAGGGCATTGGAACTCCTGAACTAGAGGCGCTTTTTGCCTCAAGTGAAGGCGTGAAATGACCGACTGTTCTAGCCGCTGGAGCTAGACAAAAGAAAAGCGCAAGCGGCTCGCTYAGAACAAGAGGGCATTGGAACTCCTGAACTAGAGGCGCTTTTTGCCTCAAGTGAAGGCGTGAAATGACCGACTGTTCTAGCCGCTGGAGCTAGACAAAAGAAAAG
>NZ_JBFTMA010000003.1:0-27558 GCF_056396725.1 Bacillus sp. 05T31 | reverse complement strand
AGATGTTACATTTTCAGATTTCCATGACAAGGTAAAGAAATTTGCGACTTACCTTCAACGGCTTGGTATTGAAAAAGGCGATAGGGTTGCGATTATGTTACCGAATTGTCCGCAATCTGTAATTGGTTATTATGGTACTTTGCTTGCGGGGGGGATTGTTGTACAAACGAATCCTCTTTATACAGAAAGAGAGCTTGAGTACCAACTTCATGACTCAGGGGCAAAAGCTATTCTTTGCCTGGATTTAGTGTTTCCGAGAGTTACTAATGTTCAAACTGCAACAAAGCTTGAGCATATTATCGTAACCCGTATTGCAGATTTTTTACCATTCCCTAAAAATTTACTTTATCCATTTGTACAAAAAAAGCAGGCAAATCTTGTTGTGAATGTGTCGGAAAGCGAAACGATTCATCTTTGGAAATCGGTAGAAAGAGAAAGTAATGCTGATGTTGAAGTTCCATGTGATCCTGAAAATGATCTAGCCCTTTTGCAGTATACAGGGGGAACGACAGGGTTTCCAAAAGGGGTTATGTTAACGCATAAAAACCTCGTTTCGAACACTTTAATGGGAGCKCATTGGTTATATAATTGYAAAGAAGGAGAAGAGGTAATTCTTGGTGTTCTTCCGTTTTTTCATGTGTACGGGATGACAGCTGTAATGAATTTAAGTATTATGCAAGGATATAAAATGGTGCTTATTCCGAAGTTTGATATGAAAATGGTTTTTGAAGCAATTAAGAAACATAAAGTTACACTATTTCCAGGAGCACCAACCATTTATATTGCTCTATTAAATAGTCCTCTTTTAAAAGAATATGATATTTCTTCAATTCAGGCTTGTATTAGTGGTTCTGCACCGCTTCCTGTAGAAGTGCAGGAGGAGTTTGAGAGAGTTACAGGTGGTAAATTAGTAGAAGGTTATGGATTAACGGAGTYATCACCAGTTACACATGGGAATTTTTTGTGGGAAAAGCGTGTGCCGGGAAGTATTGGGGTACCRTGGCCGGATACAGAGGCAATCATCATGTCACTTGAAACAGGAGAGTCATTACCTCCAGGTGAAATTGGTGAAATTGTTGTAAAGGGCCCACAAATTATGAAAGGGTATTGGAATAAGCCAGAAGAAACGGCAGCTGTACTGCAAGATGGCTGGCTCCATACAGGTGATGTAGGATACATGGATGAGGATGGCTTTTTCTATGTGAAAGATCGTAAGAAAGATATGATCGTTGCTAGTGGCTTTAACGTATATCCTCGTGAAGTAGAAGAAGTGTTATATGAACACGAAAAGGTGCAAGAAGTGGTAACAATCGGTGTTCCTGATCCTTACCGAGGGGAAACTGTAAAAGCGTTTGTTGTTTTGAAAGAAGGCGCTGAGTGTTCTGAAGAAGAATTAGATCAGTTTGCACGTAAATATTTAGCAGCTTACAAAGTTCCGAAGGTATATGAGTTTAGAAGTGAGTTGCCGAAGACGACAGTCGGAAAAATTTTACGTCGTGTCCTAATAGATGAAGAGAAGAGAAAGAATGAGGATGAGCAAACGGGCTAAGGCCCTTTCTTTTTGAAAAAATAGGATTGACACTTTTCTAAATAGTCAGTATTATAAGAATATGAATGACTATTCATTCAGTCATCTTCTTGAAGGGGACAGTAAAGTGAAGAAAAATAGACCGAAATACAATCAGATTATTGATGCTGCAGTCATTGTGATTGCGGAGAATGGATACCATCAAGCGCAAGTTTCTAAAATTGCAAAGCAAGCTGGGGTAGCTGATGGCACGATTTATTTATATTTTAAAAATAAAGAAGATATATTAATATCCTTATTCCAAGAGAAGATGGGAGAATTTGTTGAAACAATTCGTCAAAAAATAGCAGGAATTGAAAGCGCTGTAGCGAAGTTATTCATGTTGGTAGAAACGCACTTCTTGCTGTTGTCACAAAATGATCCTCTTGCTATCGTTACGCAATTAGAGCTAAGGCAGTCCAATCAAGACTTGCGCCTTAAAATAAATGAAGTATTAAAAGGCTACTTACAAGTTATGGATGAGATTTTAGAGACAGGTATAAAGCAAGGTGAATTTCAGGCGGATTTAAACGTTCGCGTGGCAAGACAAATGATCTTTGGAACAGTAGATGAAGTTGTGACCAATTGGGTAATGAGCGATCATAAGTATGATCTGGTCGCACTTTCAAAAACGGTACATGGGCTACTTATTGCAGCTTGTGGTTATCGTCAATAATGGGAGGGATCATGTTGAAATTCCTATCTGTAAAAGTTGAAGATCATATCGCGGTGGCGACGTTAAATCATGCGCCAGCTAATGCGATGTCTTCACAAGTTATGCATGACGTTACTGAATTAATCGATCAAGTGGAAAAGGATGATAACATTCGTGTTGTTGTTTTACATGGTGAAGGACGCTTCTTCTCAGCAGGGGCAGATATTAAAGAATTTACATCTGTTACTGAAGCGAAGCAAGCAACAGAGTTAGCACAGCTTGGACAAGTTACGTTTGAGCGTGTTGAAAAATGCTCAAAACCAGTTATTGCGGCAATTCATGGAGCGGCACTTGGCGGCGGCCTTGAGTTTGCTATGTCTTGCCACATGCGCTTTGTAACTGAAAGTACAAAGCTTGGTTTACCTGAATTAACACTTGGATTAATTCCTGGTTTTGCAGGTACACAGCGCTTACCACGTTATGTTGGTAAAGCGAAAGCTTGTGAAATGATGTTAACAAGTACACCAATTACTGGTGCAGAAGCATTACAATGGGGACTTGTTAACGGAGTGTTTTCTGAAGAATCCATTTTAGAAGATACGCTTAAAATTGCAAAACAGATTGCTGGAAAAAGCCCAGCAACAACTCGTGCTGTGCTAGAGTTATTACAAACGACAAAGTCGTCTCATTATTATGAAGGTGTACAGCGTGAATCACAGATTTTTGGTGAAGTATTTACGAGTGAARATGGAAGAGAAGGCGTAGCAGCGTTTTTAGAAAAACGTAAGCCTTCATTTAGTGGTAGGTARTCYAATTATTTTTTTAATRMAAATTAACAGAATTTTAAAATTGATAGAATCTTTCTGAAAAATAAGGGGGTAAATGRAATGAACATCTACGTACTCATGAAACGAACATTTGATACAGAAGAAAAAATCGTAATTAAAAACGGTGCAATTTACGATGGCGAAGCGGAATTCATCATCAACCCTTACGATGAATATGCGATTGAAGAAGCRATTCAAGTAAGAGATGCACAAGGTGGAGAAGTTACTGTTATAACAGTTGGTGGCGAGGATAGTGAAAAAGAACTTCGCACAGCATTAGCGATGGGCTGCGATAAAGCGGTACTAATTAACATTGAAGATGATGTTGAGAATGGTGACCAATTTACAACAGCAAAAGTGCTCGCTGAATATTTAAAAGATAAAGAAATCGATTTAATTTTAGGCGGGAACGTTGCGATTGACGGTGCATCTGGACAAGTTGGTCCACGAGTAGCTGAAGCGTTAAATATCCCATACGTAACGACGATTACGAAGCTTGAAATTGATGGTACAAATGTGAAGATTGAGCGTGATGTTGAAGGGGATACAGAAGTAATTGAATCATCATTACCTCTTCTAGTAACAGCGCAACAAGGTTTAAATGAACCGCGTTATCCATCACTTCCAGGTATTATGAAAGCGAAGAAGAAGCCACTAGAAGAAGTAGAATTAGATGATTTAGATTTAGAAGAAGATGATGTGGAAGCAAAAACAAAAACAATTGAAATCTATTTGCCTCCTAAGAAAGATGCAGGAAAAGTGTTACAAGGCGAGCTGCAAGATCAAGTAAAAGAACTTGTATCGTTGCTCCATACAGAAGCGAAAGTAATCTAATAAAATACGAAATTATATATGCAGGAGGGAAAATCTATGGCTCGTAAAGTATTAGTAATGGGTGAAGTTCGTGATGGATCGCTACGTAACGTTTCGTTTGAAGCGGTAGCAGCAGCAAAAACAATTGCAGAAGGCGGTGAAGTGGTAGGTCTTCTAGTTGGAGACAGCGTTGCCTCTTTTGCAAATGAATTGATTCATTACGGTGCAGATCGCGTTGTGACAGTTGAAAATGATAAATTAAAATCATATACATCTGATGGATATGCACAAGCGTTTTTAGCTGTATATGCTGAAGAAAAGCCAGAAGGCATTGTATTTGGACATACGGCACTTGGTAAAGATTTATCACCAAAATTAGCAGCGAAATTAGAAGCTGGTTTAATTTCTGACGTAACGGCTTTAGAAGTTGAAGGTGGAAATGTTATCTTCACTCGCCCGATTTACTCAGGCAAAGCATTTGAGAAGAAGATTGTAACAGATGGTATATTATTTGCGACAGTGCGTCCAAATAATATTGCAACTCTTGAAAAAGACGAGTCTCGCACAGCTGACGTGTCTTCTATTACAGTAGATGTGAAAGATTTACGTACAATCATTCAAGATGTTGTCCGTAAAACTGCAGAAGGTGTTGATCTTTCTGAAGCGAAAGTTATTATCGCTGGTGGACGCGGTGTGAAGAGTGAAGAAGGATTTAAACCGTTAAAAGAATTAGCTGACGTACTCGGCGGCGCAGTTGGAGCATCACGTGGTGCTTGTGATGCAGAGTACTGTGATTATTCATTACAAATTGGTCAAACAGGTAAAGTTGTTACACCAGACCTATACATAGCATGCGGGATTTCTGGTGCGATTCAGCATTTAGCTGGTATGTCTAATTCAAAAATAATTGTTGCGATTAATAAAGATCCAGAAGCTAGTATCTTCAAAGTAGCTGACTATGGTATTGTCGGTGATCTGTTTGAAGTATTACCTCTTTTAACAGAAGAGTTTAAAAAGTTAAAAGTACATTCATGATTTGAGTACCCTTGAGTTCCAAGTGAAGTACCCCTATATATAGAAAAAGGTGAGAGATCCCCTGTCTCTCATCTTTTTAGTATTTCATCCATATTTTTATATAGTATAAAGGAACATTTTTTTGTTACAATACATAACGATACATAATATTCGCCACGTATAAAAGTTAATGATATACTCTTGGTAGAATATACTTGAAGGAGGAAATAAAATGGCAATTATAAATGCAAATGACCAAAGCTTCGCAGCTGAAACTAGCGAAGGTGTTGTACTATTAGATTTCTGGGCGCCTTGGTGCGGACCTTGTAAAATGATCGCTCCTGTATTAGAGGAAATCGATTCAGAGTTAGGCGAGAAAGTAAAAGTAGTAAAAGTGGACGTTGATGAAAATCAAGAAACTGCTCGTCAATTCGAAGTAATGAGCATTCCAGCTCTTTTCGTATTAAAAGACGGTAAAGTGGTTGATCAAGCGTTAGGATATAAACCGAAAGAAGCGTTAGTAGAATTAGTTTCTAAACACTTCTAAAATAAAAAAAGCTACCATTTGGTAGCTTTTTTTATTTTCTTTTTTACAACCTTTCCGTTACAATAAAAGAACGTATGTTGGGTGTTTTGGCATAGTATGTTTTTATGTGAAAATAAAAATGATAAGCATAAGCATGTAGAAATGGAGGGAGACGAGTGCACGAGCATTTAAAAGAGAAGTTAGCAATTTTGCCCGATCAACCTGGTTGTTATTTAATGAAGGATAAGCAGGGAACGGTTATATATGTCGGAAAAGCAAAGGTACTCAAAAATCGTGTGCGCTCGTACTTTACTGGTTCGCATGATGGGAAAACACTTCGGCTTGTTGGAGAAATTGTTGATTTTGAATATATTGTGACTTCCTCAAATTTGGAGGCTCTTATTTTAGAGTTAAATTTAATAAAAAAATATGATCCAAAATATAATATTCAATTAAAAGATGATAAAACATATCCTTTCATTAAAATTACAGCTGAAAAACAGCCGCGCTTACTCATTACGCGAAATGTAAAAAAGGATAAAGGAAAGTACTTTGGGCCTTATCCAAATGCGCAATCGGCACATGAAACAAAGAAATTATTAGATCGTATGTATCCACTTCGTAAATGTTCAAATATGCCAGATAAAGTTTGCTTGTATTATCATATGGGTCAATGTTTAGCACCTTGTGTGAAAGAAGTAACGGATGAGCAAAACAAAGAAATTGTTGATGAAATTATTAAATTCTTAAACGGTGGGCATAAAGAAATTCGTTCAGAATTAGAAACGAAGATGTATGAGGCTTCAGAAAAGCTAGAATTTGAACGGGCAAAAGAGTTGCGAGATCAAATTGCTCATATTGATGCAATTATGGAAAAGCAAAAGATGATTATGAGTGATTTAGTGGATCGTGATGTGTTTGGATATGCAGTTGATAAAGGGTGGATGTGTGTTCAAGTTTTCTTCGTTCGAAAAGGAAAGCTAATTGAACGTGATGTTTCTATGTTCCCGATTTATGATGAACCAGAAGAGGGGTTTTTAACTTTTATCGGTCAATTTTATGAAAACAGTAGTCATTTCAAGCCGAAGGAAATTGTTGTTCCAGGAAGTATAGATTCAGAATTAGTAGAGCGCTTTTTAGAAGTTGAAGCGACACAGCCGAAGCGTGGGAAGAAAAAAGACCTTGTAGAATTAGCAAATAAAAACGCAAAAATTGCACTAGAAGAGAAATTTCACTTAATTGAACGTGATGAAGAGCGGACGGTTAAAGCCATTGATAATTTAGGGAAGCAGCTGGGCATTGAAACCCCATATCGTATTGAAGCGTTTGATAACTCGAATATTCAAGGGACAAATCCCGTTTCCGCAATGATTGCTTTTATCGATGGGAAACCAGAAAAGAAAGAATATCGGAAATATAAAATTAAAACGGTTCAAGGTCCTGATGATTACGAATCTATGAGGGAAGTTGTAAGACGCCGTTATACGAGGGCGCTTAAAGAGAATTTACCTTTACCAGATTTAATCATTATTGATGGTGGAAAAGGCCATCTGGCCGCTACAAGTGATGTTCTGGAGAACGAACTCGGTTTATATATTCCGATGGCAGGGCTTGTAAAAGATGACAAACATAAAACCTCCCATTTAATTATTGGAGATCCACCTGAACCTGTGATGCTTGAGAGGAATAGCCAAGAATTTTATTTATTGCAACGCATTCAAGATGAAGTGCATAGATTTGCAATTACATTCCATCGCCAGTTGCACGGGAAATCGGTCATTCAATCAGCATTGGATGATATTCCAGGAATCGGCGATAAACGAAAAAAGGTATTGCTAAAACATTTTGGTTCATTAAAAAAGATGAAAGAAGCTTCCATATCGGAATTTGTCGAAGCAGGTATGCCGAAAAATGTAGCGGAGACAATTTATACTTATTTAACAGATAAGAAGACGTTGTAGTTTACAACGTCTTCTGTTTTTTGGTATAATTTCTGAAGATTTAAAATAAACACACCTAAATGAATATACAAAAAAGTCAACTAAACTTATATGTCTAGTTGACTGTAAGTAGATGCTACACTTCAATGAGATCTTTTATATCCCATTTAACAAGAAATGTAATAGAGTCTGAACGCTTTTTCTGTTCCTCATAGGACTCTGCAACGACGTTTCTTTGTCTTTGAATTTGCTCGGCGATAAATCCAGCTTCTAATTGATAAGATGAATGTCTTTTTTGTTTTTGACGCTCAGTAATAAGTGTACCTTTAAGTTGAAACTGCATTTCACGACGTTTATGTTCAATGATACTTAAAGTGCCCCAACCAGCTTTTTCAAAAAACTGAATGACTTCTTCAATTGTTTCTAGCGGATATTTTCTCGCAAGGTTTCTACCGGCCCAGTATAAAATACCATCTAAATCGTTACCAATTAAATCAGGTAGTAATTCTTCACGTAGCAATTCATAAGCGAAGGCGTTCAATGAAACATCTTCTAAAGATGTTATATCGATTGTATTTTTGCTCACAATATTCCCCTCTTTCTATAGGGATTATTATATAACATTTTTCATTTATAAAAATAGATTTTTCTTTGGGGAAATCTGAATATATAAGAAAAAAAAAGAATTGGCAAATTATATGCAAATTATGTATACGTTTTCTTGACGCTTCGACAAAAATAGGGGTAAAATGAACTTGKWATCAAATTATGCTGAAATATTTTGAATAATTTTTTCRGTTTTTCTTATGCCAATAGTGAAAAAACATTATTGTTGTAAATTAATCTGAAAACAGCAGTCAAACATTCAAGGGGGTAATGGGGACATGAAAGGCCGCGAGTATACGTTTCGTAAGTGGCACTCATTAATGGGGGTCATTCCGGTTGGTGTCTTTTTGACGCAACATTTAATTGTAAACAACTTTGCAACAAGAGGAGCAGAGGCTTTTAACAAAGCTGCAGGCTTTATGGAGCTCCTTCCATTCCGGTATGCGCTAGAAATTTTCATCATCTTTTTACCTATACTGTACCATGCTATATATGGCTTATATATTGCATTTACAGCTAAGAACAATGCGGTATCTTACGGCTATTTCCGTAACTGGATGTTCGTCTTCCAACGAATTTCAGGTATCGTTACGCTGATTTTCATTTCTTGGCACGTCTGGGAAACTCGTATTCAAGCATTGTTAGGTAAAGAGGTAAACTATGATATGATGGCAGATATTTTAAACAACCCATTTATGTTTGGTTTCTATTTAGTTGGTGTTGTTTCAACAATTTTCCACTTTGCAAATGGACTATGGACATTCTGTATAAGCTGGGGAATTACAGTATCTCCACGTTCACAAAGAATCTCTACTTATGTAACATTAGCTATTTTCTTAGGTCTATCTTATGTAGGTGTGAGTGCATTATTAGCGTTCATCGATCCACAGCTAGCAAACCAGTAAGGAGTGGGAGAGCATGAAAGGGAAACTTATAGTAGTCGGCGGTGGCTTGGCCGGCTTAATGGCAACGATTAAAGCGGCAGAAGCAGGAGTAAATGTTGAACTATTTTCTTTAGTACCAGTAAAACGTTCACATTCTGTATGTGCCCAAGGTGGAATTAACGGTGCCGTAAATACAAAAGGTGAAGGGGATTCTCCATGGATCCACTTTGACGATACAATTTATGGTGGGGACTTCTTAGCGAACCAACCACCAGTTAAAGCGATGTGTGATGCAGCACCTGGTATTATTCATTTAATGGAYCGCATGGGTGTTATGTTCAACCGTACGGAAGAAGGACTTCTGGATTTCCGTCGTTTCGGTGGAACACAACATCACCGTACAGCATTTGCTGGCGCAACAACTGGTCAACAATTACTATATGCATTAGATGAGCAAGTACGTCGTCATGAAGTAGCAGGACTTGTAACGAAATATGAAGGTTGGGATTTCTTACGAGCTGTTGTAGATGATGAAGGTGTGTGCCGAGGAATCGTCGCGCAAGACTTACAAACTATGGAGATAAAAAGTTTCCAAGCTGATGCCGTGATTATGGCAACAGGGGGCCCTGGTATCATCTTTGGAAAATCAACAAACTCTATTATTAATACAGGTACAGCAGCGTCTGCTGTATATCAACAAGGTGCATATTATGCGAACGGTGAGTTCATTCAAATTCATCCAACGGCAATTCCTGGAGACGATAAGTTACGTCTTATGAGTGAATCTGCACGTGGTGAAGGTGGACGTGTTTGGACGTATAAAGATGGTAAGCCATGGTACTTCTTAGAAGAAAAATATCCAGCTTACGGAAACCTTGTACCTCGTGATATTGCAACGCGTGAAATCTTTGATGTTTGCGTAGAGCAAAAACTAGGTATTAACGGTGAAAACATGGTGTACTTAGATCTTTCTCATAAAGATCCGAAAGAACTAGATATTAAACTTGGTGGAATTATTGAAATCTATGAGAAATTTACAGGTGATGATCCTCGTAAACTACCAATGAAAATCTTCCCAGCAGTTCACTATTCAATGGGCGGATTATGGGTTGATTATAAGCAAATGACAAGTATTCCAGGTTTATTTGCAGCAGGTGAGTGTGATTATTCTATGCACGGTGGTAACCGCCTTGGTGCGAACTCATTATTATCAGCAATTTACGGTGGTATGGTAGCAGGACCGAACGCAATTGAGTATATGAAAGGTCTTTCTAAATCATCTGATGCTGTTTCATCTACTGTATATGAGCAAAATGAATTAATTGAAACAGAGAAATTTAACAATATTTTAATGCTTGATGGTAACGAAAATGCATATGTTCTTCATAAAGAGCTTGGAGAATGGATGACAGATAACGTTACAGTAGTTCGTGAAAATAAAAAGTTACTAGAAACTGATGCGAAAATTGAAGAGTTAATGACGCGTTACAAACGCATTAACATTAACGATACAGCAAGATGGAGTAACCAGGGTGCTTCATTTACACGCCAACTTGCAAATATGTTCGAGTTAGCACGTGTTATTACAATTGGCGCATATAACCGTAATGAAAGCCGCGGAGCGCATTACAAACCAGAATTCCCAAATCGTGATGATGCAAACTTCTTAAAAACTACGATGGCGAAATTTGAGGGAGAAGGAAAGGCACCAGCATTCCATTACGAAGAAGTGGATGTTTCATTAATTAAACCACGTAAACGTGACTATTCCTCAAAACATGATGTAGCTGCTAAGGGTGAAGAGAAGGGGGATAAACAACATGTCTGAGAAAACAATCCGCCTCATCATTACGAGACAAGATGGCCCAGATGCACAAGAGTTTGACCAAGAGTTTGAAATTCCATATCGTCCTAATATGAATATTATTTCGGCRCTTATGGAAATTCGCCGTAATCCTGTCGACTCAAAAGGGAACCAAACAACTCCGATYGCATGGGATATGAACTGCTTAGAGGAAGTWTGTGGAGCATGTTCGATGGTGATTAACGGAAAACCACGTCAATCATGTACAGCCCTTATTGACCAGTTAGAGCAACCAATTCGCTTAAAGCCGATGAAGACATTCCCGATTGTACGTGATTTACAAGTTGACCGTAGCCGTATGTTTAACGCGTTAAAACGTGTTAAAGCTTGGATTCCAATCGACGGTACGTACGACCTAGGACCAGGTCCAAGAATGCCAGAGAAAAAGCGTCAATGGGCATATGAACTTTCGAAATGTATGACATGTGGTGTTTGCTTAGAGTCATGTCCGAACGTAAACAGTAAGTCTGACTTTATTGGTCCAGCACCGCTTTCACAAGCGCGTTTATTTAACTCGCATCCAACTGGTGAAATGCATAAAGCAGATCGCTTACGTGCAATTATGGGTGATGGAGGACTTGCAAACTGTGGTAACTCTCAAAACTGTGTGCAATCATGTCCGAAAGGTATTCCATTAACAACTTCAATTGCAGCATTAAACCGTGATACAACAATTCAATCGTTCAAAGATTTCTTTGGTAGCGACAATAACTATTAATAAATATTGCCTCTTCATGTTGAAGAGGCAATATTTATAASTTTATATTTCTGTTTATCCCGCATTAACGGGCAGTAAAACTCCCACCTCAAAATTCAGGTGGAGCAAAGAAGCTRGGTGGGAGATCAACTGCCCGTAAACGCCCGATTGGTTCAACTAATAATCAGTGGGGGATGAACAAAACCCCCACTGATTAAAGTTTCACTTTATTTTAAGGGCGAAAAGGAGAGGGAACGATGAAGAGAATTTCTTATATTGAAGACTTTGAGCAATGGGAAAGTGGTTTTTCATTTTATAATCCTGTCAAAGTTCGTTTTGGTGAAGTAGATATGTTTGGACATGTAAATAATGTCGTTGCTTTTACATATTTTGAAGAAGCGCGTATCGCATTGTTTAAAGAACTCGGATTTATGCAAGAATGGACACATGAATCATCAGAAACGATGATAGTCGTCGCAGATCTACAGTGCAATTTTATTAAACAAATTTATTTTGATGAGCAGTTGAAAGTATATGTAAAGGCGGGAGCGGTTGGGAATTCCTCTTTAGATTTACACTATATGGTCAAAAATGCAGAAGGAGAAGTTTGTTTAGTTGGACGCGGTATGATGGTCCAAGCATCGAAAAAAACTGGAAGAGGCGAACCGTGGCCGGAGGAATGGAAAAAATTGCTGATATAATAGAATAAAAGAAAAATAAGAGAGCGATTCGCTCTCTTATTTTTTGTCCTCCATCGCCTCTTCTAATGTTAGATGGTGTTTATATATGTATGCGGCATATGGATTGCCGACGTAGCGTAAGTGCCACGGTTCGTATGAATATTCTGTTGTCTTTGTTTTATCCTCTAAATAACGAATGACAAATCCGAACTCATGGGCATGTTCTGCAACCCATTTTCCTTCTGCTGTCTCTCCGAAGATTGGTTCTAATTGGAATTTAGCAGATTTTGAGCTAATATCCATTGCTAGACCAGTTTGATGCTCACTTGTTCCAGGAATTGCACTTACCGAATCAGCTTCAGCTTTTCCTTGGCGTTTAATATATGTGTTATGTAATGACTGTTGGCGTTTGTAAGAACGGTAACCTGAAACTGCTGTAAGTTCTAAACCTTCTTCTTTTGCTGCTTGGAACATCTGCTCAAGAGCGTCTGCAGCATCTTTACGAAGTAATGTTTTCTCTTTATCTTTTGGACTAGTAAATGGTACGTTCGGTTTCGTCAAATCTTCTGGAATGTACCCATCTGGTAATTTACGATGTTTATTGACTAATACAAGAGCAGAATCTGGATTTGTTACAACGGAAAAATTATTATCTAGTTTCTTTGCGTTATGATTAGCTTTTGGAAAAGCAGGAATCTCTTCTTTTGGATGGTTACTATGTTTTTGACTTTCGACAGCTTTCGCCTCATTTTGCAGTGGTGATTTAGAAGCAAAGTAAGCGAAAGATGTGATACCGATTACAATAGTAATGGCAGAAATAATTATTATCTTTTTCATGATACCTTGTAATCACTGTCCTTTCTTAATAAAATATGTATCGCTTTTATTATAAGTCTAGTTTATTGAAAAAGAAATATAAGAGTCATAACGTAATAAAAATGCAAAGAAAATGTCAGAAAATGTGTGAAATTGTAGTATTTTTTCATATAATTCATTTCTTATCTTTCATGAAGTTCATTTTTTATGTAATATATGTATATAAGAAGATGTAGCGATTATCGAGAATAAAAGACCTCTGGTATAGACTAGGAGTGAATGGGAATGGATTTTGCAACAATTATTGGAATCATTTTAGGAGTATTAGCGGTAGTCGTAGGGATGGTCGTCAAGGGCGCTGACATAACAGCCTTACTAAATCCTGCCGCAGCACTAATTATTTTCGTCGGTACATTTGCTGCAGTGTGTATTGCCTTTCCGATGAATCAACTAAAAAGAGTTCCAAAATTATTTAAAGTTCTTTTTGGTTCAAATAAAAAAGATTTAAGTTATGAACAATTGCTAGAATTATTTGTTCATTGGACATCTGAGAGTAGAAAATACGGTATTTTGTCTTTAGAGCAACAATTAGATGAAATTAAAGATGAATTTCTTTTGCGTGGTATGAAATTTGTTATTGATGGTGTATCTGCAGAGGATTTAGAACAAATTTTAGAAGCCGAATTAGAAGCGATTGAAGAGAGACATGCAAAAGGGGCTGCTATTTTTTCGCAAGCTGGTACATATGCACCTACACTAGGGGTTTTAGGTGCTGTTATTGGTCTTGTAGCTGCACTTGGAAATTTAACTGATATTGAAAAGCTAGGGCATGCTATTTCAGGTGCGTTTATTGCAACGATTTTCGGTATTTTTTCAGGTTACGTATTATGGCATCCATTTGCAAATAAATTAAAGCAAAAGTCTGCTGCTGAATTAGAGAAGAAACGTTTAATTATTGATTGTTTATTAATGTTACAAGAAGGTACATATCCGTTTATTATGAAGAACCGYATTTTAGGTGCACTTTCTGCAACTGAGCGTAAAAAGCTAGAAAAAGGAGCAGAAAAAAATGCGGAGTAAGAAAAATAGAAGAGGTAAAAAGAAAAAACATGATGAGCATATCGATGAAACTTGGTTAATTCCATATTCTGATATGTTAACGTTGTTATTTGCATTGTTCATCGTATTATTCGCAATGAGTAGTATAGATGCTGCGAAGTTTAAACAGATGGCAGTTGCTTTTCGAAGTGAGTTAGCTGGTGGAACAGGAAATAAAGAATTTTTAAGCGATCAAAAACCAAATGAGGAAAAAGAATTATCAGCAAATAGCCTTGAGGCAGAACAAGCAAAAAAACAAGCGGAAGATAGAGCTAAAGAAAAAAAAGAAATGGATGAGTTGAAAGCATTACAAAAAAAGATTGATCAATATATTAATGAGAAACAACTATCCTCTTCTTTTCAAACTAAGTTAACTGAAAAAGGATTAATGTTAACGATATTAGAAAATGTACTATTTGATTCAGGGAAAGCAGATGTGAAGTTGGAATCGTTAGGGATTGCAAAAGAGATGTCTAACCTACTTGTTTCAGCATCACCTCGTGAAATTACAGTGTCGGGTCATACAGATACGGTTCCTATCGCAAATGCTCAGTTTGCATCAAACTGGGAGTTAAGTACACAGCGTGCAGTTAATTTTATGCAGGTGTTACTCCAAAATAAAGAATTGCAACCAGAAAAATTTAGTGCAGTTGGTTATGGAGAATACCGYTCAATTGCACCAAATGATACGCCAGAAGGAAAAGCGAAAAATAGACGTGTWGAAGTRTTTATYTTRCCTTTAACAAGAAATATGCAATAAAAGAGGATGGCGAAGGCCATCCTCTTTGTTATTTTGCATCAAATGATTTTAAATTGTCACGACGGATTTTGTCTTTTTCTGCATCTGATTTTTTGAAATTATAGTCATATAGAGCACCTTCCCAATCACCGTACATTGGATTAGGGAAAATGATGAATTTCTCACCAAATTGTGCTTTTGATTCTGCTACTGTTTCATTGCGATCTTTCACAGATTTTCCATCAAAACCAGTGAAATCAGATAAGTTGTCACCGAAGAATAGGACGATGTCATGTGTTTGAGAAACAAGTTCACGACGCTTTTCTTTCCCTTTTTCTTTCGGGTCCTGTAGTAATATATGTTCTTTCGTCGCTTGAGGAGCACCTACGCGCTCAAGGTTTTTAATTGTTGCATCTAGTTGATTTGTTTTACGATTTGAGATGTAGTAAATATCTACACCTTTAGACTCTGTATATTTTAAGAAATCAATAGCGCCTGGAAGAGCGTCAGCTTCAGCCTTATTAATCCAATCGTCCCATTTATAAGGATAGCCTTTTCCTGTTTTTACGCTCATTGCTTGATGAGGACTGTTATCTAAAACAGTTTCATCTAGATCAAGTACGATAGCAGGTTTTTTTTCTGTCCCTTTTGCAAGAGCTGCATCAAGCTTTAATTGACCAATATTGTAGCCTTGGTAGTAAAGTGCTTTCGTTTCRCCAGCTGTTTGATACCATAAATCRGCCATCAATTGCTGGTCTGTTAATTGTACTTTCTCTTCTTTTGCCACTGTTTTCTCAGCTGTTCCTGAACATGCTACAAGAGATGTGGAAAGAACGGCTATAGATAATAAACTGGTAATACCCCTCTTCATCTTCATATGTATCCTCCTCGATGTTAGAAAATCATCTTATATTATATATTAAAATATAAAAATTTTTTTATGAACATTTGCATATTGTCTTTTGTATATATAGTAGTATGTCCTATATTAGAAAGATGGGAAAAATAACAAAAAGTGATTTGACGTGTTTTATTGTCGAAATGACAATTATAATTGACAAATATATCTTTGTTATTTACAATTTTAACTAAATAAAACAAATGGTGGATGGGGGATCATGATACGTATAAAAGATTGAAATATAGTACTATATTTTATTTCGAACAATCATAGTCTTTAATAGAGAGTACGAATGATACTAAAGGGGAGGCTTTATACATTGAGTTTACAAATTCAAAACTTAACAAAAATATTCGGAGAATCTAAAGCGGTTAATGGTTTGCAAATCTCGTTACCGAAAGGTGAAGTGTTAGGGTTACTTGGCCGAAATGGTGCAGGGAAAACAACGACAATTAAAATGTTACTAGGTTTATTAACGCCAAATGAAGGTTCTATTACGTGGGATGGAAAATCATTTGGTGATAGCGGGGTAACAATTGGATATTTACCAGAAGAAAGAGGCTTATATACAAAAAGTAGAGTAATAGACCAGTTGCGATATTTTGGTAGATTAGAAGGAATGACGAAAAAAGAAGTAGATCTTGCAATTGATTACTGGTTAGAGCGCTTAGCAATCCCAGAATATAAATTCAAAACAGCAGGAGAACTTTCAAAAGGGAATCAGCAAAAAATTCAATTGATTGCTGCTCTTCTTCATGATCCAGAACTTCTTATTTTGGATGAACCCTTTAGCGGACTTGATCCAGTTAATGCTGGAATGTTRGCTARYATTATTGGAGAACAAGTACAGAGYGGAAAGACAATTATTTTATCTAGTCACCGTATGGAGCAAGTAGAGGCTTTTTGCCAACATGTATGTATTTTGAAAAAAGGTGAAGCAGTCGTAGAAGGACAATTAAGTGATATTAAGAAAGAATACGGTTTTCGTAATTTAACAATCGAAGATATAGCAGAGAATGAAAAGGGATTAGAAGCTATACATGTCCCGTATGAAAAACAACAAGGCCTTCTTTATGTGAAAGTACAAGATGATGCAGAAGCTCTAAAGATTTTGCAACAATTGCAAGAACAAGGTGTTGGTTTACGACAATTTAAAATGTTAGAGCCGACGTTAAACGAAATCTTTGTAGAGAGGGCGAAATAAAGATGCGTAAATTTTCTCATGTATTTTCATTTTATTTTAAAGAAGCATTTTTATCTAAAAAATCATTAATTACGAGTGCGATTTTATTTTTAGTTGTGTTTGGGATTTTTGCATTTAATCATTTTACTTCAGGCGATGATAAAAATAAGGATAAAGATAAAATTGCAGTTGTAGTAGAGAGCTCCACATACAAAGTACAAAAAGAAGAGCTAAATAAGCTATTGCCATCAGCAAAAATAACGGTCGGTTCAAAGGATGATTTTGATAAACTGCATAAGCAAGTAGAAGAAGGCGATTTAGATGGTCTATTCCATGTGACGGAAAAGGATGGGACTCCAGCAGTTACATATATGTATAATGGATTTCCAAGCCAAGCGACTTCTGCGATTATGGCGGGTTATTTAAAACAACAATATACGAAGGTGACGATTGCAAAAAATAATGTTTCACCAGAAATTGCGCAGCAATTACAAGCAGAAATTCAAGTGAAGCAAGAAGCGATAAAAGATCGTACATCTTCTTTCGGAATTGCATATTTCTTTACATTTGCTTTGTATATGTTTATTGTAGCTTTCGGAAATACAATCGCAATGAATATTGCATCTGAAAAGGCGTCACGTGTAATGGAAGTAATGCTTCCRAAAGTAAAGCCTCTTACGATGATGTATGCGAAAATTTTGGCGGTTGTTTCAACGGCGTTATTACAACTTGTAATATTGGCGTGTGGTTATCTTATTCCTTATTTGTTAGGTTGGGTCGATTTAGAAAGTGCTTCATTACTTGGTGTTCCAATTGACTTTACAAAATTAGATGCAAAGGTTATAAGTATGTTTCTTGTTTATTTCATTACGGGGTATTTACTTTATGCGATGATGTACGCTGCGGCTGGAGCTGTTGTGTCTAAGACAGAGGATTTACAAGCTGTATCTTTCCCGATAATGATTTTGATCATGGCTGCATTCTTCATTAGTATTAAATCATTAAGTGATCCAAATAGTACTATTGTTGTTGTAAGTTCGTATGTTCCGTTTTTCACACCAATGGTTACCTTCTCGCGGATTGTAGCTGGTGAAGCAGGTATGTTAGAGATTACGATAACATTAGTAGTTTTATTGGCGACGATTGGTATATTAAATGCGATTACAAGCCGTATCTATGTAAACGGTGTAATGAATTACTCTGATAAAGTGAAGTTTAAAGATTTGGCGAAATTTATAAAGCGTCAATAATAGAGGGAAAGCATGATTTTCTAATGGAATCATGCTTTTTCTTTACCCCGCATTAACGGGCAGTAAAACTCCCATCTCAAAATTCAGCTGGAGCAAAGAAGTTAGATGGGAGATAAACTGCCCGTAAACGCCCGATTGGTTCAACTAATAATCAGTGGGGGATGAACAAAACCCCCCACTGATTAAAGTTTCACTTTATGTATAAATTAAAAATAGTATATAATAATAAGAGTTGTCTTTTAATAGAATGAATAAAAAGGAGGGTGTGCAGATGGGAATTAGTAGTCGTTTTACAGTAGGTGTTCATATGTTAACGTTACTTGCAATAGATCGAAACTCTCGCTGTACCTCTGAATGGATTGCTGGTAGTGTGAATACAAATCCAGTTGTGATTCGTCGCATTACAGGAATGTTGAAGAGAGCAGGACTTGTTGATGTACAAGCTGGTAAAGGTGGTACAACACTTGCTCGTGATTTAGATGAAATTACATTACTTGATGTATATAAAGCTGTGGAAGTTGTAGAAGAAGGACATCTATTTTCTTTCCATGAAAATCCCAACATTGAATGTCCAGTAGGAGCTAATATTCAATCGGTATTAGAGATTGTTTTAATACAATCGCAAGAAGCGATGGAAAACGTACTTGCAAATGTAACGGTGCAGCAATTAGTTACAAATTTAAAGTCGAAAATTAAAGAATAAAAAAAAGCGAGCTTCCTCATGATGAGGGCTCGCTTTTTTTTATTCGGAAATATTGGAAGCTCTATTTTTCCGTATTTAAAATAAACTTTCCTACAACAGCTGCTACGATACCACCAAAAATTGGGGCAACGATGAACACCCATAGTTGAGAAATTGCTTCTCCGCCAGCGAATAGAGCTGGTGCGATACTACGAGCTGGGTTAACAGATGTTCCAGTTAACGGAATACCTAATAAGTGAATTAATACTAATGTGAAACCAATTACTAGTCCAGCTAAAGAAGAACTTCCTTTTTTACCTGTTACAGCAACGATAACTAAAACAAATACGAAAGTTAAAATGAATTCAACTAAAAATGCTCCAGATAAACCAAGAGTTCCAAAACTATTTTGTCCTAAATTATCTAAAGGTAATTTAGCAGATCGTAAAATTGTTACTAACGTTGCAGTTCCTAATAAACCACCTAAGATTTGAGCTAATAAATAATAGCTAAGTTCCATAGCGTTCATTCTTTTATTGATGAACATAGCGATTGATACTGCTGGGTTAACGTGGCATCCAGAAATTGTTCCAATGCTATATGCCATAGCGACGATAGATAATCCGAAAGCCATAGCAATGCCTAATGTTCCAATTCCTTCAATTCCGCCGCCAATGACAGCTACTCCAGTTCCGAATAATACAAGTACAAATGTACCAATAAATTCAGCGATTGCTTTTTTTAACATAATTTACCTCCTATTAATACACATGAGACGTATTATAACATAGGTTTTAGTGTAAACAGCTAATGAAATACTATTCTGATAAGGCGAAATAGGGGGACAATAAAAATAGATATGGTTCTATGAAGAAGAACCATATCTATTTTTATGCTGATTTTTTTTGTTTAATGGCTGGAACAGAACGGTTTAAAACACTATTTACGATCATTCCTAGCATGATAATAATCATCCCAATCAGTGACAGGCCGCTAGGGAATGAACCATCTAAGAAAATAATCTCACCAAGTACAGTGAAGACCATCGTTCCAGCTTGTGTTGCTTCAACAGCTCCAAGTAAAGCAAGATTGTCTTTTGCTAAATCAGTAGCAAAGAAAAATGTCATCGTCGCAATAACTCCGGAACATAATGCTAATAAAAATCCTTGCATCATTTGACTTGATGACGGAATACCGGTAGTGGAAAATCCGTATATACCAAGTAGAATTGTAATAGGGAGACTTCCGATTGCCATTCCTAATACACGTTGGAATGTATCAAGACGCCCGCCAACAAGTTCCATCATTTTTCGGTTACCGAAGGGATATAAGAAAGCTGCTAAAACGACAGGTAAAAAACCAGAAATGAATTGAGTCATTGTAATATGACCCGCTTCAGTAGCTTGCATACAAAGTACACCAAGTAAAATAAATAAAGCGACGTATAAACTGCGTAGTGGAATTTTTCCACGTACAAGTTTTGTACCTGATTTTGTTTCTATTTTAATGAAGAATAATGGCGATAAAAGTAAACCTGCTAATATCGTAACTTGCCAAGTTCCAGCAACGAGCCAAGCTGGAGAAAAAACAGCTGCGAAACTTAATAAAGAATAGAAGCCGATGCCAGCGACAGAGCCCCACCCGATCCATACAAATGGATGTTTTTTTAATTCTTCCCATAAAGCTCCTAAGTTTTTGCGAAATAAAACGATAAGGAATAAAATAGGGAGAGCAAATAGAAAACGGAAGGAAGCAGTCCAAGCCCAGCTTGTTCCAGATACATTCATTGCTCTGTTAATAATAAAGGTTGCAGAAAAGAAGGCTGATGATAAAAGGCCTAATAATATTGCACGCATGAAGTGTAACACTCCTTTCGGAATTAAATAATTTATGTATAGTATAATATACTTTAAGTCAATAAAAGTAAACTATTTTATATTTTAAGGTGGTTTTATAGATGAAAGAAAATGAGGACATGCAAACAAAAGAAGTGATCCAGCAAGTAGGTCAGTTATTAAGACAAATTCGAAATGAACAAAAATTAAGTTTAGAAGATTTAGCCCAAAAGACAGGTGTTAGTAAATTAACGCTAGGAAAAATTGAAAGAGGTGAAACGAATCCAACATTAGCTGTCATTTGGAAAATTACGAAAGGGTTATCAATCCCTTTATCGAGATTGATGGTTGTTGGAGAGCCTGTAGCTGTTGCGCGCTGCGGAGAAGGCTTTGCAGTAGATGTAGGACAAGCGTGGCACTTAGAAACGATGTTCCGTTACACGAAAGAAACGGGGATGGAAATGCACCGAGCTTGTTTAAGAGCGGATAGTATATATGAACCTGAAGCTCATCATGAAGGAGCAATTGAGCTTGTAACAGTAATGAAAGGGAAAGTTTCTATTCAAGTGGAGAACGATGTGTACGTGTTAAATGAGTTTGATTCCATTCAATTTGAAGCGAATAAGAAACATAGTTATAAAAATGAAGAGGATGAAGTGGCGGTATTACATTTAACGATGAAATATTCTTCATGAAAAAATCACCTATAGAAAAGAATTCTATAGGTGATTTTTTATATGTTCTTCTTAAGTATATGGAATGATACCAGTTAGTACGAGCGTGGCATAAGTAATAAACAAATAAAATAAACTAAAAATCCAGTTCCGAAGCATAAAATGGCAATAAGCCAAATGATACGAATGAGAGTAGAGTTAATATCAAAATATTCTCCTAAACCACCACATATACCAAATAACATTTTATCAGTTTCGGATTTATATAACCTCTTCGACATATTATGATTCTCTCCTTTTTATATCACCGCTGTTATGTATGAGTGATACAGTGTACTTTTATTCTATATGGAAATTTATGAGAAGACCATTAGGTTATATTACATTTTTTTGTGAAAGGRCAATAYAGYGKATTAATTGTCTTAATTTTCAGTTGRTATTAAAATGAAAATGAGGGTGTGACGTATTTTCTAATATAAGGTGGGGAAATGGTAATGACATTATATTGGTTGACTAATGTAAAGCTTGAAACAGGTTATACGTATGAAGAAGCGAAAATTTCACAAACGGAAACTGAGATATGCAGTCTTCTTATTGAAGATGGGCGAATTAAAAGAATTATATCGGGAATCGCCCAAGAGGAAGGAACGTTAACTTTTGATGCTAATCGTTTATTAGTTTTACCAGCTTTTGAAGAGATGCATATTCATATTGATAAAACATATTATAGTGGGCCTTGGAAAGCTTGTATGCCAGCAGAAAATATTTTTACACGTTTTAATGAAGAAAAAACGATTTTACCAAAGCAATTAGCAACTGCTCAAGACAGGGCGGAAAATATGCTAGAGTTATTGCTTCGAAATGGTGCAACAAATATTAGAACGCATTGTAATGTGGATCCGGTTATTGGACTTCGTAATTTAGAGGCAACGTTAGCGGCTTTAGGAACATATAAAGATCGGTTGTCTGGTAGAATAGTTGCATTTCCGCAACATGGATTATTGCGAAGTAATTCTATGCAACTTGTGAAAGATGCGATGCGTATGGGCGCACAATTAGTTGGCGGAGTGGACCCAGCTACAGTAGATAATGATATTGAAAAATCATTACATACGATTATGGACATTGCGGTAGAATTTAACGCGGATGTTGATATTCATTTGCATGATGCAAATAACCTTGGAACGTTTACAATGAAGAGATTGGCAAGTCTAACGGAAGAAGCAGGATGGCAAGGTCGTGTAACGATTAGTCATGCGCTTGGACTTGGTGGTGTTACTGATAAAGAAGCTGAAGAAGTGGCAGAAAGACTAGCAGCATTAAAGATTGATATCACTTCAACTGTTCCAATCGGTAAACAAGTAATCCCAATTCCATTGCTAGATAAAAAAGGAGTTAAAGTTTCATTAGGAAATGATAGTATTACAGATCATTGGTCTCCGTTCGGCACAGGTGATATGCTTCAAAAGGCAAATCGATTGGCAGAACGATTTGGTTGGAGTGATGAAAGGTCTTTAGGGAAAGCTCTTCGTTTTATTACTGGAGGGAAAGAAACGTTAAATAATGAAGGGAAACGAGTGTGGCCGAATGTAGGGGATGAGGCAAGTTTTGTTTTAACGAATGCAGCATGCGCCGCGGAAGCAGTGGCTCGTCAAACAGAGAAGCGTGTAGTTATGTATAAAGGGAAGGTTGTTATAGGGGATTTAGATCAAGTGAAATCTGATAATCTTGTATAGAAGAATCGTTTAGATGTTTTGAGAAGGGTTCTAATTGTGAAAATAGAACCCTTCTTTTTTATTTAGTAGAAACAGGGAAGTACTATACTTCCTTATAAGGAAGCAAGAAGGGATGAAAAGTTTGGACAATCAACATAATCAAAATCATATTATGGGAACTTTGCAATGGTTTATTTTTTTATTAGCAAACTCAATCGCGCTACCAATTGTCGTTGGCGGATTATTTCATCTTACGACGGAAGAAGTATTTTATTTAATGCAGCGTACGTTTTTCGTAGTTGGTATATCTTCTTTTTTACAAGGATGGCTTGGACATAAGCTTCCGATTGCGGATGGACCAGCTGGATCTTGGGTTGGTGTATTTACCGTGCTTGCTTATGCAACTGTAGGGCAGGATCAATTACATAGTACATTGCAAATTTTAGAATTAGGAATGATGGTTGCGGGAGTTGTTTTAATAGGGCTAGGAGTAACGGGAGTTATCGGGCGTATTTTATTTTTATTTACGCCGCTCGTGACAGGGACGTTCTTACTTTTATTATGTTTACAATTAAGTGGTGTATTTTTAAAAGGAATGCTAGGAATTACAGCTACTGTTTCTCAAATTGATGGATTTACAGCATTAATTGCTTTTGGCATATTTTTATTCGTAGTCATACTCTCCAACTTCGGAAAAGGGTTTGTTAAAAGTTATGCGGTTTTAATAGGGTTAATTATTGGCTGGATTATTTTTCTCATTGCAGGGAAAGTGACGATCCCATCTCAAGTAACTCATTTTGTGCAACTTCCACATATATTCGCGTGGGGAATTCCAAAATGGAATACAGGTATGGCTGTATCAAGTTTCGTTATGGTATGTATTTTAGTTTCGAATACAGTGGCAGCTATTATAGCAATTAATCAAGCTACCATTCATAAAGCGACTATTGAACAAAAACAGTTGAAGGATGGAACGTGGGTTGGAGGGATTTCACATATCATTTCCTCTGTATTTTCAACTGTAGGTGTCGTTCCGTTACCAGCAACGGCAGGGTTTATACGCTTAACAAAACAAAAATATATACGATCGTTCTTAATGGCATGTGCGTTACTAGTCGTAATGTCTCTTTTTCCAAGTATCATTCGTTACTTAGCGTCTTTACCATCCGCTGTCGCATCGGCCGTTTTAATGGCTTCGTTCGTACAGTTAATTGGAATTGGATTTAATAATATAAAACAAGTGCCAATCAGCGAAAGGAATGTAACGATTTTAGGAGTTGCTATATTATTTGGAAGTGGTGTTATGTTTTTACCGTCTGGAGCACTCCAATCCTTACCGTCTGTGATGCAATATATATTCGGAAATGGTTTGTTCGTAGGTACAGTTGTCAGCATATTACTAGAACAAATATGGCGTACTGAAAAGTAAGTGGATAAAAAGAGTGTACGCACTGTATAAAAGTCTAAAATAACATAAGAAATAAAGCCCATTTTCATTCACCACCTGCACATTTCGTTCATACAATATCTTGACTAAATAAACACCCAACTTACACATATACAGCTCTGGCTTAAGCAAGGAGGGTTATACCAGTTGAAGGAAAAAGCGTATCAATCTAAACCGTTACTCACAAAGAGAGAAAGAGAAGTATTTGAATTACTGGTTCAAGATAAAACGACGAAGGAAATTGCAGGTGAACTGTTTATAAGTGAAAAAACAGTACGTAATCACATCTCAAACGCAATGCAGAAGCTAGGGGTTAAAGGACGTTCACAAGCAGTTGTTGAGCTTCTTCGTATGGGAGAGCTCGAACTATAAGAAAGCAGCCGACTTTTATACAAAAGGTCGGCTATTTTTCTGTTTGTTTCATGCTACATATGAATGATAAGAATGTTTCATACATAAATAGGTAGTAAGGAGGGGATATGTTGAAAAGGGTATTATTAGTTTCAACAAGCGCTCATGATCTAAAGGGACACCCGACTGGTTTGTGGCTGGAAGAGCTCGCAGCTCCGTATAATTTATTTAAAAAGGCTAAGTTCGATGTTGATATTGTGTCGATAAAAGGCGGGAGAGTACCAATTGATAGAGTGTCTATTCCGAATGGCATACCTCGTGAATTTAAGCATGTCGCTTCTTTATTGCAAAATACGAGGGCGATTTCAACTGTTCATTCTTCAGAGTATGATGCGGTATTATTTGGTGGTGGGCACGGGGCGATTGTAGATTTTCCAGGTAATCCATATGTAGCAAATTTAATTGAGAATATGTACAATAATAACCGGATCGTAGCGGCTGTTTGTCACGGGGTAAGTTCTTTAGTTGGTGTGAAAAATAAAGATGGCTCGTTTTTTGTTGCCGGTAAGCGTATAACAGGTTATACAAACGATGAAGAAAAAGCTGTACATTTAGAAAATCGAGTTCCGTTTTTGCTAGAAAGTAGCAGTCTAGTGTGGGAATAGGTAAGGCTATAAAAAGAGCTGTAAATAAATTATAGAAAAGGTGCCCGCTACTAACAAAGGTAGCGGGTACTTTTTATGTATAGCGTAGATTGAAATTGTAATAAACTAAAAAGACGTAATGAGTATAATAACTTCATTTATAAACATTCATGAATTTGCTATACTATTTTGTATGAACAAAAGGGGAGGCTCTTTTAAATGAGAAAAGTAGCGTGTGCAAATACTTATATTAATAAAATAAAGCCCGTTATTCGAAAGACGAGTTTTAGCCAATTAAAAATAGATGAAATTGCGAAATATATGGATATTAGTAAAGCTACTTTATATAAACGTTTTTCTTCGAAAGATGAGATTATTGAGGCAGTAGTAGAGGATTTTATAAACTATCTTCTTGAAGGAGATGCGGATAATCAAGATGAAAGTATGTCGTTTGCAGAACGTTTCCAAAAGACGTTTATCCATTCTTTAAAATGTGTGACGTATATTTCGGATGTCTTTTTACAAGATTTGAAAGAAGCGTATCCGCATTTGTCGGATCAATTAGTCGCTGCACAACAAAATCGCAATCGTAATTTGCAAATGTTTTTTGAGTCGGGTATGGAACAAGGTTACTTTAATAAAATGAATGCGCAACTATTTATGGTGCAAGATGATGTGATGTTAAGACGCATTATAGATCATACTTTTTGCATTCAGTACGATATTACGTTAAAGCAAGCGATACTTGATTTCTACAATTTGAAGAAATACCAACTGTTTAAACCGGAATTTTTAGATGTAGTTGATGATTCTGAAATTGAAAAAGAAATTATAGCTAATCTACAAATGATTTCGTAAAAAAAAGCAGATTTCCCTTACTAGAGGGGAATCTGCTTTTTTAGTACATATTATTTTTGCAACTGTTTTAATACTAATTCAGCTACTGAACCACCTGAAGCAGGGTTTTGACCAGTAATTACACGATTATCTTCTACAGCGTAAGCTTCCCAAGGTTGCGCAGCTTTTTCGTAAAGTCCCCCATATTTAACGAGTTCATCTTCTGTTAAAAATGGAACCAATTGATCTAATTCAGCTAGTTTCTCTTCTTCATTTGAGAATCCTGTTACTTTTTTATCGTTAATTAAACGATTCCCGTTACTTAATGTGATATGGAATAAACCAGCAGCTCCGTGACAAACAGAGGAAACAATTCCGCCATTTTCATAAATGTTGCGGCTAATAGTTTGAAGTTCTTTGTTTTCTGGGAAGTCCCAAATAACTCCGTGACCACCCGCGTAATAAATAACAGCGTAGTCTTCTTGATTCACTTCACTCGGTTTCATTGTAGAACCGAGACGATTCATAAATTCTTTCTTTTGATACCATTCCCAATCAATGCTCTCCGCCATCGCTAAACTATGCGGATCAATCGGTGTATAGCCGCCTTGTGGACTGACATAATCTACTTCGTAACCAGCTTCTTCTACTTTTTTAACGAAATGGACAGCTTCACCAAGCCAAAGCCCGGTAGCTCTATTTAAATTTGGGTATTTTTCTACGCTCGTTAATACAACTAACATTTTTTTCTTCATCATAATCCTCCTGTAATGTTTCTTCTATATAAAAAGTTCTTTATTTACTTGATTTTATTAAGTTAGAAATTGCAAATTTGAATAACCATGTCAGTCCCCCTTATACCGGATTCGAAATTAGTGTATAACAATTTTTGKACAAAGTAAACYAAAAACACTAAATTAGTTYACTTTGTATAYTTTTCGTTGACAAACTGTAATGCTGAAACTATGATAGTTCCATGAATATCGAACAACATAATGTTACGTTTCGAATTCAATTTGTCGCGCGATAAATTTATACATTTGATGAAGTTGTTTAGTAGTGATAGAGGAGCTAAAACAACTTTATTTTTCATTTACAGTTACTACAATCAGAAGAGGTGTTACGCATGGGAAAAGATATAAGTAACCATTCAAAACGGTTTGTTTTCACATTATGTTTTATCGTTTTATTAGGGCCGATGAATGCGGTGTTATTTAATGTAGCGTTAGAGGATATTGCTAATGATTTATCTATTAGTCAATCGAAAGTAAGTTGGGTTGTAGTAGGTTATTCCTTAGTTGTCGGTATTGGTT
>NZ_JBFTMA010000002.1:0-28344 GCF_056396725.1 Bacillus sp. 05T31 | reverse complement strand
AGGCTAACTCCATTTTGCAACTACCTGTTTTTGTCTTTTTAAAAATTAAAAGCACAAGCGGCTCGTTCAGAATCCAGATCACTTCAAGCTCTCGACCAAGAAGCGCTTTTTGCTTCGACCGAGAGAGCGAAATAGCCGGAGATTCTAGCCGTTGGAGCTGGATAATACCTAAAAGCGCAAGCGGCTCGTTTAGAATCGCAGATCACTTCAAGCTCTCGACCAAGAGGCGCTTTTTGCCTCGTAGGAAGACGCGAAGCCACCGACCATTCTAGCCGCTGGAGATGGAACTAGATACACCTTAAAGCGCAAGCGGCTCGCCCAGAATCGTAGGGCACTTCAAGCTCTCAATCCAAATATGATTTCCATCTTAAAAAACAAATTTTTTCCATATATTACTCTCTCTAACATTCCCTTAAAAACATAAAAAACTCGCTTACTACGAAATAAGCGAGTCCCCATCTTTTCCCTTTACTTAGTGGTTACATACCTTTTTGAGTCTGCAACAATGTTTTGTAAAAATTCTTCATTTGTCTTTGTTTGACGAAGTTTACGTAAGAAGCCTTCAACAAAGTCTGGTGTATCACGCATTGTTTTACGAATACCCCACAGCTTGTCTAAATGTTCTTTCGGAATTAATAGGTCTTCTTTACGCGTACCAGAGCGACGAATATCAATCGCTGGGAAGATACGGCGCTCAGCTAATGAGCGATCTAAGTGAAGTTCCATATTTCCAGTTCCTTTAAACTCCTCRTAAATTACATCATCCATACGAGACCCTGTATCAACAAGCGCTGTTGCTAAAATCGTTAGGCTACCGCCCTCTTCGATATTACGCGCAGCCCCAAAGAAACGCTTCGGTCTATGAAAAGCAGCAGGATCAATACCACCCGATAAGGTTCTACCACTTGGCGGAATAACAAGGTTGTAAGCACGCGCTAAACGGGTAATACTATCCATTAAAATGACAACGTCCCTTTTATGTTCTACAAGACGCATTGCACGCTCTAATACAAGCTCCGCTACTTTAATATGATTCTCTGGCACTTCATCAAAAGTAGAACTTACAACATCACCTTTAACAGAACGTTCAATATCTGTTACTTCCTCTGGACGCTCATCAATTAAAAGTACAATTAATTCTGCTTCCGGATGATTTGTTGTGACACTGTGTGCAATTTCTTTTAACAGACTTGTTTTACCAGCCTTTGGAGGCGCAACAATTAAACCACGTTGTCCAAATCCAACTGGTGCGATTAAATCCATGATGCGTGTCGGTAACTTTTTCGTTTCCGTCTCCAATTTCATTTGGCGATCTGGGTATAACGGTGTTAATGCAGGGAAATGTACACGCTCTTTTGCTGAGTCTGGATCATCTCCATTTACAGCTTCAACTTGTAGCAATCCAAAATAGCGCTCATTTTCTTTCGGAGGTCGTACTTTACCAGAAACCTTATCTCCATTACGTAAATCGAAACGACGAATTTGCGAAGCCGAGATATAAATATCTTCTGAGCTTGGAGAATAATTGATAGGACGTAAGAATCCAAATCCTTCTGATTGAATAATTTCTAATACGCCTTCCATGAAAAAGAAACCTTCTTTTTCTGCTCGAGCTTTTAAGATAGAGAAGATTAGCTCTTTTTTCGTTAACTTGCTGTAATACGAAATCTTAAATTCCTTCGCAAGCTCGTATAACTCTTTTAATTTCATGTTTTCTAATGCTGCAATTGACAAATTCATTCAGACACCACACTTTAACTTTATTCTCTTTTCACATGGGTAAAGGGAAAAATACGGAAGGCAAATAAATAATAATGAAAGGCAATAAGTTCAAGTAGGATAATATTCACTATTGTAACCCTTTTATCTAGTTTTAATCAATACGTTGAAACACAAATACAAGAAGCGAAGACAAGAAAATTTGTCTTCGCCTTTTCATATTTCTTTCTTTTTTCTACTCACCTGATTTTAAGGCAGAATAGATAAGGCATTTCTGCTTTTATTTAATCCAGCTTCAGCAGCTAGAATCTCCGGTGGTTTCGCTTCTTCCTGCGAGGCAAAAAGCGCCTCTTCGTCAGGAGCTCCATCCCCCTCCCATTCTGAACGAGCTGCTTGCACTTTTTACTTAATCCAGCTTCAGCGGCTAGAATCTCCGGTCATTTCGCCCCTTCCTGCGAGGCAAAAAACGCCTCTTCGTCAGGAGCCCCAATGCCTTCCCCTTCTAAACGAGCCACCTCCGCTTTTTATTTAATAACCAAATTCGGTTTTTTATTTAAGCTATGGCGGCCGTCTACGAAGCGTACTGTGCCTGATTTTGCACGCATAACAAGGGATTGTGTTGTTCCGACGCTACCTTTAAATTGAACGCCTCGTAATAGTTCTCCGTCTGTTACACCTGTTGCTGCAAAGATTGCATCGTCACCTTTTACTAAGTCTTCCATACGAAGGATACGATTGATATCTTCAATACCCATTCTTTTACAACGAGCTAGTTCAGCTTCGTTTTGAGGTAAGAGCTTCCCGTGAATTTCTCCACCTAAGCATTTTAATGCGACCGCAGCTAATACACCTTCAGGTGCTCCACCAGAACCGAATAGAATATCTACACCAGTACGGTCAAATGCTGTATTGATTGCTCCAGCTACATCTCCATCGTTAATTAATTTAATACGAGCACCAGCTTTACGAATTTCTTCGATAATTGCTTGATGACGTGGACGGTTTAAAACTGTCGCTACAACATCTTCGATATCTTTATTTTTCGCTTTCGCAACTGCACGTAAGTTGTCGATAATAGGTGCGTCAATATCAACTGCACCAACTGCTTCTGGACCAACCGCTATTTTATCCATGTACATGTCAGGAGCATGTAACAAATTGCCGTGATCTGCAATTGCAATAACAGCAAGCGCATTCCAGCCGCCAGCCGCTACGATATTTGTCCCTTCTAAAGGATCAACTGCAACGTCTACGCGTGGTCCATATCCTGTACCCAATTTTTCTCCGATATATAGCATTGGCGCTTCATCCATTTCACCTTCGCCAATTACAACTGTACCTTTCATCGGAATTGTATCAAATACATCACGCATAGCAGATGTTGCTGCACCATCTGCCTCATCTTTTTTTCCGCGCCCCATCCAACGCGCTGATGATAATGCTGCAGCCTCTGTTACACGTACTAACTCCATAGATAAACTTCTTTCCACGATAAACCCTCTCCTTTAAGTCTTTATATTTCTGCCGTATTTTGTGAACCTTGTTTTTCTATAAAGTGTACTTCCGTTAGTAGTGATTCTTCGCTCCCCATTAACGGAAGTATCACCACCTTATCCCGATTGGTGAGGGTTAATAATCGGCGTGGGATACCCCATACTGATTAAAGTTTCACTTTATGCATTCTTCATTTCTTCAATTTCTTGCTTTGTCATTTGTTCTCGCCAAATGTTTGCACCAAGCCCTTTAAGCTTGTCTACTATATTTTCGTAACCTCGATCAATATGATCAAGTCCCGTTACTTCTGTAATGCCATCTGCCATTAAACCCGCAATAACAAGGGACGCACCAGCTCGGAGGTCACTCGCTTTCACCTTCGCACCTTGCAATAAAACCGGTCCAGTCACAATTGCTGAACGGCCTTCTACTTTAATTTGCGCGTTCATACGGCGCAATTCATCAATATGCTTGAAACGTGCGCTGTAAATTGTATCAGTTACAACTCCTGTTCCATGCGCTTTTGTTAAAAGCGTTGTAAACGGCTGTTGTAAATCCGTTGGAAACCCTGGATATACAAGCGTTTTTACATCAACTACTTTTAACCTTCTATTGCCGTTCACTGTAATTTGGTCATCGTTCGTTTCAATTTGAACACCAGCTTCTCTTAGCTTCGCAGTAACGGATTCTAAATGCTGAGGAATAACATTATCAACTGTTACTTCTCCTCCTGATGCTGCTCCTAAAATCATATACGTACCAGCTTCAATACGGTCTGGAATAATAGTGTGGTGACAACCGTGCAGTGAATCCACACCATCAATTCGGATTACGTCTGTACCAGCACCTTTAATACGTGCTCCCATACTCGTTAACAATGTAGCTACATCAATAATCTCTGGCTCTTTCGCTGCATTTTCAATAACAGTTCTACCTTTCGCTCGTACAGCCGCTAGCATAATATTAATTGTAGCTCCTACACTAACAACATCTAAATAAATACGTGCCCCACGTAGTTCGTCTGCTCTTAAATAAATGGCACCTTGTTCATTTGTAACATATGCCCCTAACGCTTCAAACCCTTTAATATGCTGATCAATCGGTCGTGGCCCTAAATGACATCCACCTGGAAGCCCAATAACAGCTTTTTTAAAACGGCCAAGCATTGCACCCATTAAATAATAAGAGGCGCGCAATTTTTTCACTTTTCCATTTGGTAAAGGCATCGCAACCATGTTAGAAGGATCGACTACCATCTCTTCTTCCTGCCCATAAGTTACTTTCCCTCCAATTTCCTCTAGTAAGTCTCCTAACATTTTCACGTCCGAAATATTAGGAACACCGCCAATAGTTACTGGAGTATCTGCTAAAATTGTCGCTGGAATTAGTGCAACAGCACTGTTCTTTGCACCACTCACACGAATTGTTCCATTTAAAGCTCTTCCGCCTTCAATTAGCAACTTTTCCATATTGAGCTCCCTTCTTGTGAATGTATTTATCTTCTACTTCTTTATAAGAAGTAGAAGATTCCCCCTTAAGAATCTCAATCACTCTTTCCATCCCGAAACTCAATAAGTAGAAAACCATCACCTGTAGCTCCCCTGCTGTACAAATAGATGAAGATTAACTATTCATCGAATCAAATTACTCAATTCAGATACTTACCACATTTATTAATAGGACTATGCACATTATTTTCTATATTTGCAAACCAAAAATTCACTTTATAAAATCTTTAGACTTGTTCGCGCTTTCATTATACAACGAAAGGAAACCGTCTAAAAGACTAGACGGTTTCCAAAACGGAATTTTATTCTTACGCTTTACCGTTAGAACCGAACTCACGCATTTTACCAGCAACAGTTGCTTTGATAGCGTCGCGGCCAGGTCCAATATATTTACGAGGATCGTAAACTTCTTGGTCTTTGTTTAATGCTTCACGAACAGCTTTTGTAAACTCAATTTGGTTCTCAGTGTTTACGTTAATTTTTGAAGTACCTAGAGAAATAGCTTTTACGATATCAGCAGTTGGGATACCAGTACCACCGTGTAATACTAAAGGTACGCCAGTGAAGTCACGAACTTGTTCCATTTCAGCGAATCCTAAGTTAGGCTCACCTTTGTAAGGACCGTGTACAGAACCTAGAGCTGGAGCTAGGCAATCGATACCTGTTGCTTCAACAAGGTGCTTACACTCTGCTGGATCAGCGTAAATTACGCCTTCAGCGATGATGTCGTCTTCTTGTCCGCCAACTGTTCCAAGCTCAGCTTCAACAGATACGTTACGAGCGTGTGCGTATTCTACCACTTTTTTAGTAGTTTCAACGTTTTCATCGAATGGGTGGTGAGAAGCGTCGATCATTACAGATGTGAAACCTGCATCAATTGCTTCTTTACATTTTTCGAAGCTTGAACCATGGTCAAGGTGAATCGCTACAGGAACAGAAATGTTCATTTCTTCGATTAAAGCTTTAACCATAGCTACAACTGTTTTGAAACCAGTCATATGACGAGCTGCACCCTCAGATACACCTAAGATTACAGGAGATTTTTCTTCTTCCGCAGCAGCTAAGATAGCTTGAGTCCACTCTAAGTTGTTCATGTTGAATTGACCAACTGCGTATTTTCCTTCTAGTGCTGTGTTTAGCATTTCTTTCATAGAAACTAAAGGCATGGTGAATCCTCCTAAAAAACGTTTTTTGTATCCGATAAATTCTTATCGCTGGTAGTATGACCAGAATAAGGTAAAATATGTATATTTACATACCGGACTTCTTTCTACACTCAATAGGATAACAACTTGTACTCAAAAACTCAACTGTATTCACCTGCTCAACAGTCCATGTAAACGCTTTTTTCCATATTTTTTATAAAAAATTCATTTTTTACGCCTCTACAGCAAGCTGATCTCTCACTGCTTGACGAATCTCATCAATATCAAACGGTTTAGCAAAGTGCATTAAAGCTCCTAAATCTTTCGCTTCTTGAATCATATCCAATTCTCCATAAGCAGTCATTAAAATCACTTTAATACTCTCATCAATTTCTTTTACATGTTTTAAAATCTCTATACCATCCATACCTGGGATTTTCATATCTAACACTACTAAATCCGGATTATCTTTTTTCACGATATCTAAAGCTTGAAATCCATTCGCTGCTTGGAACGTCTGATAACCTTCTTTTTGGAACACTTCATGCAATAAAACACGAATGCCATATTGATCAWCAACGATTAAAATTTTCCCTTCCATAACTCCCAACCTTTCTGTGTAAGTACAAGATTTAAAGCTTCTTATATCTTATCGGTTTATTTTCGCTACTCTTTGCCAAATCCCTTCCTATTCTTTCTTATTTTACCGTTTCCTATTTTGTTATGCCACCCTACTATTTCCCCTTTCCAAAAAAAATAAGCTATAATGAGAACCAGCTAACACGAAAGAAAGGAGCAACAACATGTTAAAAATTTTCTCGACTCAATTAAGTGGATATTTCTCCAAAATTTCTCAAAAAGAGGAAATGAATATAGAAGATAGCGCTCGTCTACTTGCCCAGGCGTTAGTTGGCGATGGCTTCATTTACTTGCATGGTACAAACGAAATGGAAGGTATTGTTTCAGAAGCATTGTTTGGCGCCGAACCAATGAAACAAGCAAAACGTTTAATAGAAAACGGTGAACCGGCGGCAGTGACTTCTGCGGACCGCGTACTTCTTATTAGTCGTTTTTCGACAGATGAAGAAATTATAAAAACCGCGAAAAAACTTCATGAAGAAGGCCAATCTATCGTTGGAATCTCGGCTATTCAAGAAGGTGTTGAATCACTGGAACAATATACAGATGTACATATTGATACAAAGCTGTTAAAAGGTCTTATTCCAGATGATGAAGGTAACCGCTATGGGTTCCCAAGTTTAATTATAGCTTTATTTGCTTATCACGGATTGAAATTTACAATTGATGAAATGTTAAACGAATATTAAAAAAAGCGCCCTATTTCAGGCGCTTTTTTTTATTACTTGCTCTCTTTATTCGTAATAGAAGCACTTACGAAGTCATGGAACAATGGTTGTGGACGGTTTGGACGAGATACAAGTTCTGGATGGAACTGTGCTGCCACGAACCAAGGGTGATCTTGTAATTCAATAATTTCCACTAGACGACCGTCTGGGCTTGTACCAGAGAATACAAATCCTGCTTTTTCCATATCTGGACGGAATTGATTGTTGAACTCATAACGATGACGATGACGCTCATATACAACCGGCTCATTGTAAGCATTGTAAGCATTTGTTTCTTCAGCAAGCTTACATGGATATAGACCAAGGCGAAGTGTACCACCTAAATCTTCTACATCTTTTTGTTCTGGTAATAAATCGATGATTGCATAAGGTGTGTCAGGATTAATTTCAGAAGAGTTAGCCCCTTCTAATCCTAATACGTTACGTGCAAATTCGATTGATGCAAGTTGCATACCTAGGCAAATTCCTAAGAATGGAACTTTGTTTTCACGAGCATATTGAATTGCAACGATTTTACCTTCTACACCACGATCGCCGAAGCCACCTGGTACAAGGATACCATCTGTGTCGCCAACTAATTCTTTTACGTTCTCTGCTGTTACGTGCTCAGCATTTACCCATTTCACTTCTACATCTGTGTCGAATGAATAACCTGCATGACGAAGCGCTTCTACAACAGAAATGTATGCATCTTGAAGCTCTACGTATTTACCAACAAGAGCGATTTTTGTTTTCTTAGAAAGGTTACGTACTTTATTAACTAGCGCAGTCCAATCTGTCATATCTGCAGCTGGATTGTCTAACTTCAAGTGATCACAAACGATTTGGTCCATGTTTTGTTCTTGAAGAGATAATGGAACCGCATATAAAGTATCTGCATCGCGTGCTTCGATAACTGCTTTTGTATCGATGTCACAGAATAATGCAAGCTTGTCTTTCATGTCCTGAGAAACAGGTAGTTCTGTACGAACAACGATAATATTTGGTTGAATACCTAAGCTGCGAAGCTCTTTAACGCTATGTTGCGTTGGTTTTGTTTTCATTTCACCCGCTGCTTTTAAGTACGGGATTAACGTACAGTGAATGTACATTACATTGTCACGACCGATGTCGCTCTTAATTTGACGAATTGCTTCTAAGAATGGTAAAGACTCGATATCACCAACAGTTCCACCGATTTCTGTAATAACAACGTCGGCATTTGTTTCGCGACCAGAACGATATACACGTTCTTTAATTTCGTTAGTAATGTGAGGAATAACTTGAACTGTTCCTCCTAAATATTCACCACGGCGCTCTTTTTGAAGAACTGAAGAGTAAATTTTACCTGTTGTTACGTTGCTGTATTTRTTTAAGTTGATGTCGATAAAACGCTCATAGTGACCTAGGTCTAAGTCCGTTTCTGCACCATCATCTGTTACGAATACCTCACCGTGTTGGTAGGGGCTCATAGTCCCTGGGTCTACGTTAATGTATGGATCAAACTTTTGAATAGTTACGTTTAAACCACGATTCTTTAAAAGTCTTCCAAGAGATGCTGCTGTAATACCTTTACCTAAAGACGATACTACACCGCCTGTTACAAAAATATACTTAGTCATGAAAATACTCCCTTCTACTTCTTTGTTATATAATCACCGTTGCAAAGCGCAACGTATGTAGATAACACTGTATCTATCTTATTGTTAGGCTCTTTTTATTTTCTAAACAAAAAACAAAAAAGAAAATTGCTCCCCTCATCACATAAAGTAATAAGTAGGGAGCAATTTTCTTTTATATTTACACTTTAAAAGTATTATCGTCTTTTTTTAAAGAGCCCAAAAATGATTCTACATGGACGATAATGAAAAGTCAAGAACTACCGCTCTTCCTCTTCTTCTTCTTCAGTTTCATCATACTCAAGTTCTTCTTCTGCGAAGTCTTCATTATCTTCTTCTAAATCATCAAGATCATCATCTTCATCATCTGCGTCTTCGTCTTCAAGAACTTTGTCCAAATCTACTACATCTTCTTCTACTTCTTCTTCTACTTCTTCTACATCATCTTCTTCAATGTAGTCGTCAAAACCGTCTTCTTCAACTTTACGTTTCTTCTTCGGTTTTGGCTGAGGCAGAATTTCTTCATCAATTTGCTCATATGGGTACCAGCTACGTAGCCCCCAACGATTTTCTCCTAAATTAATGAAACGTCCATCGATGTTTAAATCTGTATAAAATTGTGCGAGTTTCGTATTAACTTGCCCTTGAGATAGTCCCAGCACTTGAGCGATTTCTTGAACCAACTCGTTGAATGTCGTTGCTTGTCTTTTAGTCCCTAAAACACTATGTACAACTTCAATCATTGAACATTCTTTTAGCTCTTCTGGTGAATATTGCTTAAAACCCACTTATGCGGCACTTCCTTTCTTCAAATATAAGCTTATATATAACGGTCTGCTTAAAAAAATCCATACTATTCATTATAAACAAAAGTCGCACAAATATGCTACAAAAAAAACGGGAAACTTTTATCCCGCTATTTACGGGCAATAAAATTATAATTTGTCCATTCTTTATTTCGGAGACATATGTGCTCCTTGCAGTACATACCTAATTTGCATTTCTGTATATTCTTCGAGAGTATACAGTTTTTGCAGGGCCCAACGTCTAAATCCCCACATTTGTCCCTGTATGAAAATATTATGTGCAAGAAGCTGTATTTCCTTTTTATTTAGTGTAAATGTCCCATTTTCCGTACACTGCTCTAAAATATCCTCAAACATCCCGACCATTTGAAACTCTTTTTCTAATACATATGGGAGTGATTCTTTCGGTAAAAAACGTACCTCTTGATACATAATTAATACTTCTTCTTGCAATTCATCCATCACTTTAAAATAATTCATTATCGCTATCTTTAAGCTTTCTATACTTCCCTTCTCTGTACACACTACTTCCTCTAACCGCTCTTTTACATGTTCATAAATACTATCACAAACTAAATATAATACATCATCTTTTGTGCGAATATACTCATAAAGTGTTCCGATACTAAATCCAGCCGCTTTCGCAATTTCTCTCGTTGTTGTACGTGGGAATCCTTTTTGCTTAAACAGCTGCACCGCACCTTTAATCATTTGTTCACGTCTTAACGCAACTAATTTTTCATCTTTCACTGACGCATGTACATTATGTTTAACCATCCCTTCACCTCTCTCTATTATTTTTGGAAGTAAAAAGCGTAGGAAAATACCTACGCTTTTGTTCCTACTTCGTTAACATACGAGAAATTACAAGCCTTTGAATCTCTTGTGTTCCCTCATATATTTGTGTAATCTTTGCATCGCGCATATAACGCTCTACTGGATAATCTTTCGTATAACCATAACCACCAAATACTTGTACCGCTTCAGTCGTTACCTTCATCGCTGTATCACCTGCAAATACTTTTGACATCGCTGACTCTTTCCCATACGGAAGCCCTTCAGATTCAAGCCAAGCCGCTTGATATGTTAAAAGACGCGCTGCCTCTACATCCGTTGCCATATCCGCAAGTTTAAAGCCAATTCCTTGTTGCGCCGCAATTGGCTTCCCAAACTGATGACGTTCTCTTGCATATTCTACAGAAGCATCTAAAGCGGATTGTGCAATACCGACTGCTTGTGCCGCAATACCATTACGGCCGCCATCTAATGTCTGCATCGCAACTTTAAAYCCTTGGCCCTCTTCCCCTAGTAAATTCTCTACAGGAATACGGCAGTCTTCAAATATAATTTCAGTCGTTGGCGAAGAACGAATTCCTAGCTTACTTTCCTTCTTCCCAACCGAAAATCCTAGCGTATCACTCTCCACAATAAATGCACTCGTGCCGCGCTGCTTCGAATCAGGATCTGTTAATGCAAAAACAACATAAATATCAGCAATGCCGCCATTTGTAATAAAGATTTTCGAACCATTTAAAATGTAATGGTCTCCATCTCGTTTTGCAGTCGTCCTCATTCCACCAGCATCTGATCCAGAGCTTGGTTCTGTTAAGCCATATGCACCAATTTTCTTCCCTTCAGCCATTGGGCGCAAAAACTTTTGTTTTTGCTCTTCCGTTCCAAATTTAAAAATTGGCCATCCAGCAAGTGAAGTATGTGCAGACAACGTTACACCTGTAGAAGCACAAACGCGGGATAATTCTTCAACGGCAATTACATACGCCAAGTAATCGCTTCCAATTCCGCCGTATTCTTCAGGCCACGGAATACCGGTTAAACCAAGCTCTGCCATTTGATCGAATAAAGCGCGATCAAATCGCTCTTCCTCATCACGCTCTGCTGCTGTCGGTGCTACTTCATTCCTTGCAAAATCCCGAACCATTTTTCTTATCATTTCATGTTCTTCTGATAATTTAAAATGCATTCCCGTCTCCCCCTCTGCCTTTTTATAAAGCTCGACTAATTACAAGCTTTTGTATTTCGCTCGTTCCTTCATATATTTGTGTGATCTTCGCATCACGGAAAAATCTTTCTACTGGATAATCTTTCGTATAACCATAACCACCAAATACTTGCACCGCTTCAATCGCAACTTCAACAGCCGTCTTAGAAGCAAATAATTTCGCAATAGAAGCTTCTTTACCGCATGGTAATCCTTGTGCTCTTAGCGATGCTGCTCTGTATACAAGTAATCGCGATGCTTCTACACTTGTTGCCATATCTGCAAGTTTGAATCCGAGTCCTTGCTGCGCCGCAATTGGCTTTCCGAATTGCTCACGCTCTTTCGCATAATCAATCGCACATGCAAGCGCCGCTTCCGCGATTCCTAATGCTTGCGCTCCGATTCCAATTCGCCCAACATCTAAATTCGCCATCGCCACCTTAAATCCTTGTCCTTCTTCACCAAGTAAATTCTCGACCGGCACTTTCATATCTTCAAACGTAAGTTGCACTGTACGAGAACCAAGAAGACCCATCTTATGCTCATCTTTTCCGATGATTAAGCCTGGTGTATCTTTCTCTACTATAAATGCTGAAATCCCGCTTTTCCCCGCATCTGGATTTGTAGACGCGAAGACGATATATGTACTTGCTTCACCACCATTTGTAATAAAGACTTTCGATCCATTAATGATGTAGTGATCGTCTTTCTTTACAGCTCTTGATTTCAAACTACCTGCATCTGATCCTGCATTCGGTTCTGTTAGAGCAAATGCGCCTAAATATTCACCAGTCGCCAGTTTAGAAACATATTTCTGCTTCTGTTCTTCTGTTCCGAAGTATAAAATCGGATTCATTCCAACTGACGTATGTACAGCCAAAATTACACCAACCGTTGCACTTACCTTTGAAATTTCCTCAATTGCTAGAATGTAAGAAATAAAATCCATTTCTGCCCCGCCATATTTTGCAGGCGCTGGAATACCCATTAGTCCAAGCTCACCCATCTTTTGCAAAATCTCTTTCGGGAACACCCCTTGTTCCATACTAGGAACAAAGGGAGCTATTTCCTTCTGTGCAAAATCTCGAACCATTTTCCTCATCATTTGTTGCTCTTCAGTAAAGTGAAAATTCATGTACTTCGCCTCCGTTTGCTATATATCTTTTTAACAATCTGGTAAGACCACTACTTCAATAAAGGGAGGCCTTTATTCGTAAACGTAGAAACCACGACCCGTTTTACGTCCTAACCATCCTGCATTCACATACTTACGTAATAATGGACATGGGCGATATTTACTATCTCCTAATCCTTCATGCAACACTTCCATAATGTATAAACACGTATCTAAACCGATAAAGTCAGCTAACGTAAGTGGTCCCATCGGATGATTCATACCGAGTTTCATTACTTCATCAATTGCTTCTTTCGTCGCCACTCCTTCGTATAACGTATAAATCGCTTCGTTAATCATCGGTAATAAAATACGGTTCGATACAAACCCTGGGAAATCATTTACTTCAACTGGCACTTTCCCGATTTTTTTCGTAATATCCTCAATCGTTTCGTACACTGCATCATCTGTAGCTAAACCACGAATAATTTCAACGAGTTTCATAACTGGAACTGGATTCATAAAGTGCATGCCGATTACTTTCTCAGGACGTTTCGTTACCGCTGCAATTTCCGTAATTGGTAACGATGACGTATTCGTCGCTAAAATTGCGTGTTCTGGAGCGATTTCATCTAAATTCGCAAAAATTTTCTTTTTAATATCCATTTTTTCAACAGCTGCTTCAATAATAAGATCAGCTTCTTTGACACTATTTAAATCAAGCGTCCATGTAAGACGATTTAAAGTCGCATCTTTCTCTTCTTCCTTCATACGGCCTTTTTCTACTTGGCGGGCTAAATTTTTCGAAATAACAGCTAGCCCTCTATCTAATTGCTCTTGCTTTAAATCTTGCACTTTCACATCATAGCCTGCCATTGCACACACTTGTGCGATACCTGAACCCATTTGCCCTGCACCAATTACAACAATCTTTTGTACACTCATTTTTTCTTCCCCCTTAATTGTTAATAAACTATATATCTTCTAATCTTAATTAGTGAACTTCAATCATCACTGCATCACCTTGACCGCCACCGCTACAAATAGAAGCAATTCCAATTCCGCCGCCGCGCTGCTTCAGTGCGTGGATAAGTGTAACGATAATACGTGCTCCGCTCGCTCCAATTGGATGCCCCATTGCTACAGCACCGCCATTTACATTCAATTTTTCCGGATCGATCCCTGCGATTTCTGTACTTGCAATTGCTACAGCCGCAAATGCCTCATTGATTTCAAATAGATCTATGTCTTCAATTGTCTTACCTGTCTTTTTCAGCAATTCATTAATTGCATAGCCTGGCGTTCTTGGGAAATCCTTCGATTCTACCGCAATCGCCGTATGCGCCAAAATTGTCGCTAATGGTTTTCTTCCTTCTTGCTTCGCTCTGTCCTCGCTCATTAATACAAGTGCAGCACCGCCATCATTTAGTCCCGGAGCATTACCTGCYGTCACCGCTGACGTCTTATCAAATACAGGCTTTAATTTCGCTAATTTTTCAATCGTTGTATCCGCGCGTGGCGCCTCATCCTTAGCCACGACGATAGGATCACCTTTTCTTTGCTGAATTGTTACTGGTACAATCTCCTCTTCAAAACGCCCTTCTTTATGTGCCGARACCGCACGTTGATGGCTACGATATGCCCATTCATCTTGTGCTTCGCGAGAGATTCCATCTTCCTTCGCAACTTCTCCGCCATAAACACCCATGTGTATACCTGAAAATGCGCATGTTAAACCGTCTGCAACGTTTAAATCGATAACTTCGTTGTTACCCATTCTGTATCCCCATCTTGCCCCTCGTAAAATGTAAGGGCTGTTACTCATCGATTCCATTCCACCRGCTACAATCAGTGATTGATCACCAGTACGAATAATTTGATCTGCTAACGTAACTGCGCGAAGCCCTGATGCACAAACTTTATTTACTGTTTCTGTCTGCACTTCCCAAGGAATGCCGGCCGCTCTTGCTGCTTGGCGTGATGGAATTTGTCCTTGCCCTCCTTGGATAACCGTTCCAAATATAACTTCTTCAACATCACTAGCGGAAACATTCGCCCTTTCAAGCGCTGCCTTAATTGCGATTCCTCCAAGCTCTGTTGCTTTCACGTCTTTTAAAGTTCCTCCAAATTTTCCAACCGGTGTTCTTGCAGCACTTAAAATAACTGTTTTACTCATGTTTCTTTCCCCCATTTCTTTTTTTAGCACCGAGCGCTCGCTCGGTATCCTTGCGCCTAGAAGAGGTGCAATTTTTGCACCTCTTTCTAAATTTGAATGCATTCCTACAAACTACATTGCTTCTTTCTTCTGTCCGATAACTGAGCGTTCTAAAATCTCTGTTACGTCCAAAGTTTGAACTGTTTCTTCAACTTCTTTCGCTTTCGTGCCATCACTAATCATCGTTAAGCAATACGGGCATCCTGTACCGATAATTGACGGCTGTACAGCTAGCGCTTGTTCTGTACGAGCAACGTTAATACGAGAACCTGTCGTTTCTTCCATCCACATTAGGCCGCCACCCGCACCACAGCACATTCCCGTTTCACGGTTACGCGCCATTTCTACAAGGTTTACACCTGGAATTGCTTTTAGAATATCGCGCGGCGCTTCGTATACTTCGTTGTATCTTCCTAAGTAACAGGAATCATGGTACGTAACTGTCTCTTCAATAGAATGGACAGGTTTTAAACGACCTTCCTTCACCCACCGGGCTAGTAATTCTGTATGATGATAGACTTCTGCTTGTAAGCCAAAGTCCGGGTACTCATTTTTAAAAGTGTTATAAGCATGAGGGTCAATCGTAACGATTTTCTTCACTCCTGCTTTTTCAAATTCTTCAATATTTTTATTCGCCATTTCCTGGAATACAAATTCATTTCCAAGGCGGCGCGGTGTATCACCAGAGTTCTTTTCCTTATTACCAAGAATTGCGAATGAAATGCCTGCTTCGTTCATTAGCTTCGCAAATGATATCGCAATCTTCTGACTGCGGTTGTCATACGAACCCATTGATCCGACCCAGAATAAGTATTCAAACTCTTCGCCAGCTTTTGATTTCTCCTTTACAGTTGGAACTGTTACTTCATCGTCACCTTGGCGCCATGTTTCACGCTCTTTACGGTTCAGTCCCCACGGATTACCTTGACGCTCAATGTTTGTCATTGCACGCTGCGCTTCCGCGTCCATTTTTCCTTCTGTTAAAACGAGATAGCGGCGTAAATCAATAATTTTGTCAACATGCTCATTCATAACTGGGCACTGGTCCTCACAGTTACGACACGTTGTACATGCCCAAATCTCTTCTTCTGTAATAACGTCTCCGATTAAACTTGGGTCGTACGCTAGCACTGTAGCCGCTGATTCTTGTTGTCCTTTTCCAGCTGCCATCATCGCTAACTGATTTCCTTGTGTATTATTAAAAGCAACAACTGGAACCCACGGTGCTTTTGATGTTACCGCTGCTCCTTTATCAGTTAAATGATCACGAAGTTTTAAAATTAAATCCATCGGTGATAACATTTTCCCTGTTCCTGTTGCCGGACACATATTTGTACAACGACCACATTCGACGCAGGAATATAAGTCGATAAGTTGATTTTGTCTAAAGTCTTCAATTTTACCAACACCGAATGTTTCTTGTGTTTCATCTTCAAAATCAATTTTTTCAAGTTTTCCCGGATTTGAAAGACGACCAAAAAACACGTTAACTGGTCCAGCAATTAAATGCGCATGTTTTGATTGTGGAACATAAACTAAAAACGTTAACAAAATTAGTAAATGCACCCACCAAGAGAAATAGAACACTGAAATGGCTACGGTTTCATTTAATCCCGAGAAAACGTAAGCGATTGCAGAAGCGATCGGTTCACTCCATGAAAGCTCCTCGCCGTGCCATATAATTCCCATTCCATTACCAAGTAGCACAGAAATCATTAAGCCACCAATAAAGATAAGAACAAGGCCTGATTTAAAATTACGTTTCAAACGAACAAGCTTTTCAATATAGCGTCTATGAAAAGCCCAAAAGACTGCAATTAAAATAACGAGTGTGACAATTTCCTGGAAGAATGTAAATGCAGGGTATAGTGGTCCAAGTGGAAGATGCGATCCTGGTGCAAGTCCTTTCCAAACGAAGTCAATTGCTCCAAATTGGACAAGAATAAATCCGTAAAAGAACATAACGTGAATGATGCCGCTCTTTTTATCTTTCAGCAGCTTTTTCTGACCGAAAACATTGACCTTAAGAAGATCCCAACGCTCTTTAAAACGACGGTCAAATTCAATCTTTTTTCCTAATTGTATGTAGGCCATCCTTGTTCGTATAAGATATACAAACAAATACCCCGCATAAGCAATAACAGCAATGGCAGCCAGCCAATTAATGATTAGTAAGCTATTCATTTTATGCTACCCCTCTCTTTGTAAGCTCTCTTTCTTTTTTAGAATCTTCGAAAATATATAATTTTCTGAATTATATCCCCTATTCCCATTATATAATGAGTGAGCATTCAGTCAACAGTTTTTTGTTATACAACAACACATTTTTTAATAAAGCTGTTTATTTCGGTGAAACTATAAAGTGAAACTTTAATCAGTAGGGAGCTGTTTATTCCCTACTGATTATTAGCCCTCACCAATTGGGCTTTTACGGGCAGCCCGAATCCCAACCAACTTCTTTGCTTTAACCCAATTTTGAGGTGGGAGTCTTACTGCCCGCAAATAGCGGGATACAGTGAAATTTTGATTTGTAAAAAATTGATGGTGAAAAGACCGTGAAGGAGGGAATTTACTTATGTTTTTCTTATCTCTCTTGTTATTAGGCAGCGCTCTCTGGATTACAATCGACCTTTCATATGGGAGAATTGTTCATTTAAAGCGTGTACGTTCTCGTTCTTTCCCTTTACGTCAAAGTGATTTTCGCCTTTATACATACGGAAATGATCTATACGATGCTCTCTTTACTGATATAAAACAAGCTAAACACCATGTGCACGTTTTATTTTTTATTGTAAAAAACGATGATATAAGTCGTACGTTTTTAAAGTTACTTATCGATAAAGCACAAGAAGGAATTGAAGTAAGACTTTTACTCGACCGGTTTGGAAGTCATTATTTATCAAAAGAAGCGATTTACTCCCTACAAAAACATGGTGTCTCTTTTTCATTTTGTCATAAAGTGAAATTTCCTTTTCCTTTCTTTTCTGCAAATCAAAGAAACCATAGAAAAATTACAGTTATTGACGGGAAAATTGGTTATATTGGTGGATTTAACATTGGCGAAGAATATTTAGGGCATAATCAAAGGTTAGGGTTATGGCGAGATTATCATTTACGTCTTACAGGAGAAGGGATACAAGATTTACAAAAACAATTTTTACATGATTGGCTCGACGATACAGACCAAAATTTATTAGATTCATCTCTTTATTTTCCTATGCAACAACCAGGGACCATTCTACATCGTTTCATCCCTACTGATGGTGCCTATTTACAAAATACATTTTTACATTTAATCGAAAGCGCAAAAAAAGAACTCTTTATCGGTACACCATATTTTATTCCTGGAAAAAAAATTATGAATGCATTATTAAAAGCGCGAAAACGTGGGGTTCAAATAACTATTCTCGTTCCACAAAAAGCTGATCACGCCCTCGTTCGAGAAGCAAAATTCCCATATTGCCGAAAGTTAATACAAGCTGGTTGTAATATTTACGCTTTTCAGCAAGGATTTTTCCACGCAAAAATTATTATAGTAGACGATCATACTTGTGATATCGGAACTGCTAATTTCGATATGAGAAGTATATATATTAACCATGAAATCAATTGCCTTTTATACGATAAACATTTCATACAAGAAGTAAAACGTAAATTCGAGGAAGATTTGGAACGCTCCTTATTACTTTCCTTTGAAGATGTCAGCCCTCTCTCCATTATCGATAGAGGAAAGGAATGGATAGGAACGATACTCKCGTTCTTTTTATAGAGAMATTTCAAGGGCCAAGGAGGTGCATYACATATGATAATTCGATTTGGATATGTCTCACATGCTACGGCATTATGGGACTGTTCGCCTGCCAAAACAATGACATTTACAAGCTGGAAAAAGCTAAAAAAACAAGAGCGTGAAGATAAATTATATAATGTTACACTGCAAAATCTAGAACACACAATACGCATCCTTCATTACAATATTGCACACGAAATTCCATTATATCGTTTATCATCTTCTATCGTCCCGCTTGCAACACATCCTGAAGTTGAATTTGATTACATTCAAATATTCGCTCCACTATGGCGTAAAATAGGAGCATTAATTCAAGAAAACAATTTACGCGTAAGTTTTCATCCCAACCAATTCACACTATTTACAAGCGACAAACCACATATTACAACTAATGCTATTACAGATATGACCTATCATTATAATGTGTTAAATGCTATGGGAATTGCAGATTCTTCCTACATTAATATCCATGTAGGTGGTGCGTATGGAAATAAGGAGAAGGCAATCGAATGTTTTCATGAAAATATACAAAAACTCCCTTACCATATAAAAAGACAAATGACTCTTGAAAATGACGATAAAACGTATACAACTTCTGAAACTTTGGCTATTTGTCAAAAAGAAAAAATCCCTTTCGTGTTCGATTATCATCATCACATAGCGAACCTTTGTAATGAACCGCTAGAAGAATTACTTCCTATGATATTTAAAACTTGGTCACATACAAATGTCCTTCCTAAAGTTCATATTTCTTCTCCTARATCMGAAAAAGAATTTAGRGCYCACGCARATTATATTGATTTAGAATTTATTAAACCCTTTTTACACATTACAAAAAAAATTGACCATGATTTCGATATTATGATTGAAAGTAAACAAAAGGATTTAGCACTTCTTCAGTTAATAGATGAAATCTCTTCTATAAGGGGAGTGAAGAGAATAAAAGGCGCAACAATACAATGGTAAATTGTAACGTTGCGCTATTTTTTTCAAAAAGTATTTCTTATAGTAAAAAAGCTCCTGTTTTATATGCTATTATTTAAATTAGCATTTTCCCCCTGTGATTCAACTTTATTGAAACGGAGCCATTATATGATCAATCAAAAAAAATATGTACAATTTGTCATGATGTATATTATTATATTTTCTCTTTGGATATTCCTTATCCCTAAGGACTTGAATATAAAAGAAATTGGAATTCTCTTCTTATTTTGTTTTGCTGCACTCTTTTCTTGCTATTGCTTATATAAAGCAATTAAGAAGATGAAGCACGGTGACAAACTATTTTGGGTTCTAGTACTATGCACTTGTATATGTGGATTAGCTATGGAGATAACTTTATTTCTTCATTCACTTTCTATATATGATCAAGTCATATTCTCATATAAGGCATTGCCTTTCTTCATCATACAATATATTTTGCTCTTTTCTGGCTTTGCTATAAAGTTTATAAAACATTACTCTATTAGAGGCCTTGCTCAATTTTCATTCGATAGCATCTTTATTGTTATTATGAATATTTACTTTACCTTAACCTTTATTTTAGACATTTCAAGCTTTCGTATGTTAACAACAGATACATGGGTTTTAATTGGATATTTCATTGCACAATCATTAGTAATTTACGCCGTTATTAGCTTATATAGAAGAGAACAGTATTCTTCTAGTAGAATCTCATTAATTGTCGGCTTCACTATCATACTTGTTTACGGATATATACACCTGTTCCAGTTAAGATCAGGAATGGAAACTTCTTCTGAAGTCTCTTATTTAATACATACTGCTTCAATTTTATTAATCGGTTTATCGTCCATACTRTACATTTTRGATAAACCAATGCAACATGAAACKAARACKAAATATTATCGATTCGATTATGTACGCTTTATATTACCTTATTTTAGTATAATCATTACTTTTTCCTTTATTGTCATTCAACCTTGGGATGATAAGTTCATGTTAATCGGTCTCGTATTATCACTTATCTTATTATTCCTACGACAACTTTACATGTGGAAAGATAATCAAGTATTAATCGATACGTACGAACAGTTGACTACACAACTAGAAGGTAAAGTTGAAGAAGGCGCATCTGCACTATCAAAAAGTGAACAACGTTATAAATCTTTATTCGAGGATCATCCTGATGCTGTTTTTTCTTTAAATATGAACGGGATTTTTCAACAATCTAATAAGGCTTGTGAAAGTTTATTTACAGCCTATTATTGTGAAGTAACAAGCTATTCTCTTCAACACTTCATTGATCCACAAGATCATGAATTATTGAAGAAATCTTTACAAATTACAAAAGAAGGTAGACCACAAACTCTAGAAATTCGTACAAAAGAAAAAGAAGGCTATTATTATCACCTTCACATTACATTCATCCCTATTTTTATAAATAAAGAAGTTGTTGGGATGTTTGGTATCGCACGTGATATTACAACTTTATATGAAAAACAAAAGCAAGTAGAGCATATGGCTTTCCATGATGCACTTACAGGACTACCGAATCGACGGAAATTCGAAAAAGATTTAAAAACGATTTTAAATCTAGCTCAAAACAACACTAATGACGTTGCGGTTATGTTCCTCGACCTAGATCGATTTAAAAAAATTAACGATCGACTCGGCCATGATGTCGGGGATTTATTATTAATTGAAGTAGCAAAAAGATTACGTGGATGTTTACGTTCAAAAGATATCGTTGCCCGCCAAGGCGGAGATGAATTTACGATTCTATTACCAGATATGTACTCTGAAAAAAGTGCTTCTTTTATAGCTGAACAAATTTTAACTATCTTAAATAAGCCTTACTTTATTAAAGATGAAGAACTTTCTGTTACACCGAGTATCGGAATTGCAATGTACCCTGACTATGGAACCGATGTAACCGAATTAATGAAAAATGCAGATATGGCTATGTATCGAGCAAAAGCAAATGGAAAAAACAGATTCGTTTTCTTCTCAAAAGAAATGAGTATTGCGCAAAATGAAATACACTTCCTAGAAGGTGAGCTTTCAAAAGCACTACAACAAAATGAATTTTTCCTTGAATACCAGCCACAAGTAAAYACAAAAACAAAACAAATTATCGGTTTYGAGGCGTTAATTCGTTGGAAACACCCAAAACTCGGAATTGTATCRCCTGCCCAATTCATYCCTCTAGCAGAGGARACAGGATTTATTATTGAACTTGGYAATTGGATYTTACGTACMGCCTGCTTAGAAGCAAAGAAGTGGCATAACCAAGGGTTTTCTCACTTAAAGGTTGGTGTGAATTTATCTGTTGTTCAATTTAACCGTTCAGATTTAATCCCAACTATTTCAAAGGTCTTGGAAGAAACAGAACTAAAGCCGGAAGCGCTAGATATTGAGATTACAGAAAGTATCGCAATTAATCAAAATCATTCTGTAATTGCTAAACTAGAAGAACTTCAAAATCTCGGTATCCAAATTTCAATTGATGACTTTGGAACTGGTTATAGTTCTTTAGCTTATTTAACGAAATATCCAATCAATACATTAAAAATTGCTCGAGAATTTATTTGTGGAATTACAAATAGCCCTTTAGAAGAAGCGATTATCGCTTCCATTATTAAGCTATCGAAAGAATTAAATTTAGAGGTTATTGCGGAAGGTGTAGAAACAGAAGAACAATGGAAGTTTTTACATGAACAAAACTGTGACCATATTCAAGGATTCCTCTTTAGCAAACCTGTTTCTAGTAAAGATGTTTGGATGTTACTCCACAAAAAAACAACCGTCTAAGTAAGACGGTTGTTTTTTTAATATTCAAAAGGTAGATCCGCAGCTAATTGTACCTCTTGATCGTTATGAGAAATTACTTGGCTTTTCTCTAAAGCTGTATCCCCTAGTGAAATACCCCATGCCATCGCTAACGTTAATAGACTACCAATAAGTAGTTTCTTCATATTCCATCACCCACGTTTTTTCTTTWAATATATCATGAAAATTTATCCATATCGTATGCAATTATGCATATCCACTTTTTAGGCTTTTTATCTACTAATTTTATTTGCGAGCGCTTCTTTATATGCATGCATTTCTAATATATCAAAAAAGAAACTTGCCTTTTTATATGCATCTTCAATCTCTGCCCCATCATACTCCAACTTCCCTAGGCATTCACCTCTTTGATAATATAGCTGTCCAATTAATGCCATACTATTAATTCGGCACGATATTTCAATCGCTTTATTTACTTGATAAAGTGACTCTTCATATTGATCATCTAAGTATAATGCTTTTGCATGATTATACCTTACCTTCACGTCAAATTCTTCATTATCATGCAATGCCTCTAATTGTTTTAATATATCTTCAAATAACTCAATGCTCTTCTTAAAATAGCCATTTTCAGCATAAATATTTGCAATTGCATTTTCTATATAAAGATTTTGATACATATCTATCCCATTTAATTGTTGATTTAGTAGCTTTTTTAACTCTAGAATACAATATTCATAATCAATCTTCTTCAACACATACGCAGATACATGATATTGCCATTGAAGAAACTGCTGAAACTCAGGGTGATATTCTTCCTTTTTCAGCTCATTCCATACTTTATTATAAATTTCTTTATATTTCTTTTGCTTACAAAGTACAATAATTTGATCTTTAAACTGCTTTTTCTTCTCAATATCGGAATAAATGAGTACCTCATAAAAATGAATAATGGGAACTTGTAATTTYGCYGCAATACCTTGCAATATATCCATACTTGGGTATACCGCGCCCGATTCAATTCGGCTCACTTCCGATTGGTGACATATATTATCGGATAACCGTTTTTGTGTTAATCCTCTCATTCCCCTAATTTTCTTTATTTCGCTTCCTAGTTTTTCTGCGTGCATACTTRCTCACCGTCCCATTATAACAATCTAATTTTTTAAGTTGTCATACCACTACAATAATGTGCATTCGACAATTTTTGATATGAAATAATGCATAATATATATAAAATTCGGCAAATTCCTCATACAATTCATCTCACATACACAATACAAGATTAGGAGTGTTATAGATGAATTATAGAAAACTTGCTAGTGCTTTCGTTACATTCGGTCTTCTTTGTCCTTTATCAACAGAAGTTATTCACGCTCAAGAATTAGATAAAAATGAAGTAAAAGTTGAAATTGCTCAGCCTGGTTTAACAATCGGAAAATTAACACAACCTCAAAACGATACAAAAGAGAATATTGCTAAAAAGTATTTAAAAGGTGAGGTAAATGGGGCTAAAGCTCAACAAGAGCAAGTTACWACTGAAAWGAATGTMGATTYYCARCCTACAAATAAAGAAACAAAAGAAAATCAAACCGAATTACGCCTTGCACAAACATACAAAAACTATAAAGTATATGGTCAAGATCTCATTGTAAAAGTAGATAAAAATGGAGTAATTACAACTGTTAGTGGTAAAGTTGCCCAAAATTTAGACCAACAACTTAATCTTACTATAACAAATTTTTTGTCGAAAAATGAAGTAAAATCTAAATTACGCAATATACTTCAAATTCCAAGTGATGCGACAGAAACAGAATTTTCTAGCGAAACGGTAGTTTATAAGAAAAAAGATGGCTACTATACATACGCAACGGTCCTTACATTTACTTATGAAAACAATGAACAAGTTATAAACGGAAATGCAATCATGGACTTACAAACTGGTGAAGTACTTTTCCAAGAAAAGTTTATTAAAAATAAAGAGAATAAAACTATTAATCAAGTAACAGCACCTAAACTATCACCAGCGAAAGAACAAGGAACTGGGAAAAATGCGCTACAAGAAAATGTATTATTTAATATTGCGAAAGGCTCTGATGGAAAATTTTATTTAGCTGATTTATCCCGCGGAAATGGTATTTATATTTACAACGCAAACTACGCTGATTCCCTTGGTGGCGATAGCCAAGCTGGTTATCCTGGGACACTTATTTCAAGCGATAACTCTAACTTCTTAGATAAAGAAGCAGCTGGTGTTATGAAAAATATGAGTGATATTTACGACTATTTTAAGAAAGAACATAATCTGAAAAGTTACGATAATAAAGACTCAAAAGTTGTTGCTAGCGTCCACGGATTTGATTCTACTGAAGTTAGTGATGGTGTAAAAGAAAACTATGTAAATGCATTTTGGCATCCAGGTTGGAATCAAATGGTCTTTGGTGACGGGCTAAATGGAAAATTAACCTCTGCTCTTGACGTAACAGCTCATGAATTTGGACATGCTGTATTTAGTGGTACGACGAAAAATAAAATTGTGCGATATCCAAGTGCTGAAACATCTGCGCTAAATGAAGGTCTAGCAGATTTTTGGGGTACACAAATAGAATATTACGTAAAGAAAGATAAAGGAAATTGGATTATGGGTGATACGTTAGGTGGTCTAACAATTCGTGACATCCCAGGGGAAATTGGTGACGGCGGCAACAAACTATACACAAACTTAAAAGATTTCTATAATGATGGAAATGATCAAGAATCTCACGTGAATTCTGGAATTATCAGCCATGTATTATATCAATTAGCTGAAGGTAAAACGTATAACGGTATATCTGTTCAAAGACAAGGAAATGAAAAAGTAAGTAAAGTTGTTATGCGTGCATTGCAAAACTACGCAACTTCAGCAGAAGATTTTGAATCACTTCAATCTCACATTGTACAAGCTGCAAAAGACTTATATGGTAATATGACAGCAACAGAATTCGAAAAGGCTTTCCAAGCACATGGATATAAGGCTCTAGCAAAAATTAGTAAAGTAGTAGAAGTACAACAAGGAAAATAAGCAAAAAAGAAGTTTACCACTCATAGGTAAACTTCTTTTYATATCCATCCCTTTTCTTCCGCAATTGTAATTGCCTCAATTCTATTTTTCGCTTCCAGTTTTGCTAATACTTCAGAAATATAATTACGCACTGTACCAGGCGAAAGATAGAGCATCTTAGCAATTTCATTTGTAGTCTTTCCTTCTTTCGCAAGTACCAGCACTTCTTTTTCACGATCTGATAGCGGATTTTGTTCCTGCCATAAGCCAAACATTAGCTCCTGCGAAATTTCTCGCTTCCCTTTCATGACATTTCGAATTGCTGAAGCTAAGTCCTCGCTTGGGCTATCCTTTAATAAATACCCGTGAACACCAGTTTTCATTGCCCGTTCAAAATAACCTGGTCGTGCAAATGTTGTTAAAATCATTACTTTACAAGGTGACTTTTCCTTCTTCAGCGCTTCAGCAACATCTAAACCACTTTGAATCGGCATTTCAATATCCATAATACTTATATCAGGCCTTAGCGATTCGATTAATTTTAACGCCTCTTCCCCATTCGCAGCCTGACCAACTACTTCAATATCATCCTCTAGATCAAGCAGGGCTCCTAACGCACCACGAAGCATTCGCTGATCTTCTGCAATAATAATTCGAATCATGCCCTCACCTCATCTTTTCCTGTTCTAATAACAACTGGTACTTTTACTATTAATAGTGTCCCTGGATTTATCGTACCCAGTTCAACAAACCCATCAATAAGGGCGATCCGCTCCTTCATACCGCGAATACCGTTTCCATCATGATTTTGATTTTCCAAACCTACGCCATTATCCTCTACTTTCAAAATCAGTTCACCTTGCGATTCTAATACAGATACAATGCACTCCGTCGCCTTACTATGCTTTACAATATTCGTAACTGCCTCACGCAAACACATTCCTAAAATATTTTGTTCAATTGGTGATAACGAACTAGAATTAGCTTCTTGTTTTACTTCTAATTCAATATTAGCCGCTTGTAAAATTGCTTTTATTTGCTCAAGTTCTTCTTCCACTGTAATCATACGCATATCAGAAATTAACTCGCGCAGTTGTTTTAAAGCAGTACGAGATGTTTGCGTAATCTCCTTCGCCTCTATACTTGCGCGTTCTGGATTCTTCACAATCAATTTCTCCACAAGCTGACTTTTTAAAGTAATAAGAGATAACGTATGCCCTAACGTATCATGAAGATCTCTTGCGATTCGCTGCCGTTCCTCACGTTTTACTAAGTCTTTAATTTGTTCGTTTGCTTCGTTTAGTTGATTCCTTAACATCTTTTTCTGATTAAAATTACGCATTCCAAATGGCGTAAGAAGCATTAAAATAAACATCGGAACGATATTCACTAAACTCGGGATTGTTAGTTGATTAACATTTACAAATATAAAAGCTCCAAGCATTACAACTAATAAACATAACAACACACGAAATGCCTTCTTACTTGGTGCAAATCCCATCGCACTCGCCGTAAAATATCCGAACAATATCATGAARGGATTATAAAATAAAGCAAATGAGAATGTGAGCACCATTTGAATACACGCCCACAAAATGAACGTTTTGTTAACAAAATAAAGTTGACGGTATGTGACGGTGAAGACTATCAACATACCGATCCCTATTACAAGCTTCCATCCTGATACTTGCGTTAAATTATAGATTGGAAATAATAAATACACGAGCCACATATACGGGAAGAAACCCATCTGTTTCGGAAAAACTTCAAGCCTCTTCTTCTCTATCATTTATACCGCTTCCTGTCTTTTTCTTATATATATTGATACTACAACAAATATAAGGAAATAACCTCCTAGTACCGCTATATTTTCCCACCCAACTGACTTCCCAGCTACAATATCCCATGCCCCACTACCAAAATGATATGTCGGTGTCCATTCTCCAATAGACCTTAATACTTTTGGGAATACTTCTATCGGCATCCATAATCCGCCAACTACCGCTAAGCTCATATTTAAAATATTAGCCAGGCCAGCAGCTGCATCCGCCTTCTTAATTGAACCTATTACTGTTCCGAGTGCTAAAAATGGTGTCACGCCTAATAATAACCATAATCCGGCACCAATCCATTGACCTACTGTTAACTCAACATTATTAATTAATATTCCTGCCATAAAAATAACTAAGATTGAAAAAGCATTCACTACTGTTTGGGCAATAATCTTTGCTGCTAAATATGCCCCCTCTGGAAGTGGTGTAATTTTTAAAAGATGTGTCCATCCTTGCCCTTTTTCCTGAGAAAGTCTCACACCGAAACTAAAAAGTGCAGTCCCTACAATACTGAAAGTCGCCATTGAAATTAAATAATGTGCTTTCCAAGCATCTCCGTTTTGCGGGACTTGAACAACATTTGTAAAGATGTAATAAAACATAACTGGCATTAATAATGAGAAAAAGATAAATAATTTATTACGGAACGTACGTAAAATCTCTATTTTACATTGCATCCATAATGCTCTCATGCGATTTCCCCCTTCTGATTTGCGACAAACTGTTCAAATGCTTCGTCCAAACTTCCGCGCTCAACTGCAATATCCATAATAGGTAAATCTTTCTTAAATATTGCTCGCAATGTAGCATCTGTATCATCCGTCGTTAAAATAATACGCGCTTCATGAAACTGCACTCTCGTCACATGTGGCAATCCTTTTAATAACGCTGTTGGTATTTTCTCTGCTGCAACAAACGAAACTGTTTTTTGTGAGATTGTCGCTTTCATTTCATCCGGCGTACCATC
>NZ_JBFTMA010000001.1:0-37947 GCF_056396725.1 Bacillus sp. 05T31 | reverse complement strand
TCCCGAGGAGTTCGTCTTCTGGAAATTTAATTCCAGCATCAATTATAATAATTTCATCTTGAAATTGAACAGCATATGTATTTTTACCGATTTCACCAAGACCACCGAGGGCAAAAACGGCAGCTTGATCATTTTTTAGGAATTTCATATGACTATACGATCTCCGCTAATATTAAATCAGCGTTTTGTTTTTCATATTCAAGATGAGCACCAGTAACAGACTGAACGAACTCGATATTATATGCGAACTTATTTAATTTTTTACGAACATCCTTTTGAGACGTAGCCTCTAAATATAAAACTTTTGTATTTTCACGTACTGGGACCTCAGTTAATTTTTCTTGATAAAATACTTTAAAAATCATTGGGAAAACCTCTCCTTGTCTATGTTTTGCATTATCTGTTACTTATTATAAAGCAAACAGTCACGATTTTCATGTTTTTTCGAATGAGAATGAAGAAAAAGCCCGAAATGGGCACAATTTAAGCGATTGTCTTCTTACGGACTAAATCGTTTAAATAACGCTTGAGCTTTTTCTTCAGCTTCTTCAGCATGATTACTCCTTCCTTTCCTTATTTAAAACATGCATATTACTAATGATAACTCTGTCTCCCATACAAGAAAGAAGATTAGAAGTGAATAGTGAATCTTGTTCTTTTTAGTATAGTGTAAGTTATCTTGTAGTAACGATTAGTAGCCGTTAGTTATAGATATAGTATGAGGAAGAATAGAAAAGAAAATTCATCCGAACAAGTATCCACATTTTTTCACTAATAGTATATGCACATTTCATAAATAAGGTCAGAAAGTGAACGCTTTCTTCACAGATGTTTAATATGTTATACTTTTTTTTGAAATTTGAAAAGTGATAATCAAAATAGGAATATAGAGTGCCAGAAAGGATTTTGACAAATGAATGATAAAATTGTCTTTTTTGATATTGATGGAACATTATTAGATCATGATAAGAAAATTCCGCAATCTACAAGAGATGCAGTAAGAGATTTACAAGAAAAAGGTGTGCATGTAGCGATTGCGACAGGGCGTGCGCCATTTATGTTTGAAGATATTCGTGAGGAACTCAATATACATAATTATGTTAGTTTTAACGGGCAGTATGTTGTATTTGAGGATGAGGTATTATTTAATAATCCATTACATCCTGATGCTCTACATAAGTTTACTCAGTTTGCAAAACAAGAAGGATATCCACTTGTATATCTTGACCATCAAGAAATGAGAGCGTCAGTGGAATATCATGATTATGTAAAAGAAGGTTTTGGAAGCTTACAATTCGAGCATCCGGCATATGAACCTGATTTTTATGAGAAACGCGATATTTATCAAACGCTTCTTTTTTGTGAAGTAAACGAAGAAGAAAAGTTTATTCATCATTATCCAGATTTTCATTTTATACGCTGGCATGCATATTCAATGGATATTATCCCTAATGGTGGTTCTAAGGCAAAAGGGATTGAGAAGTTTATTGAGAAAATAGGATTTAATCGTGAACAAGTATATGCATTTGGGGACGGATTAAATGATTTAGAAATGATTGAAGCAGTAGGAACGGGCATTGTGATGGGGAATGGTCATGAGGATTTGAAAAAACTTGCTAATTATGTGACAAAAGATGTTAATGAAGACGGTATTTATCACGGATTAAAGTGGGCTGGCTTGTTATAAATAAGTGTGGAACCCATTTCATATAATAAAAAGGCGGAAGATTAACTTCCGCCTTTTTACTATTATCGCTCGAGAGGTTTTGAATCATCGGGAGCCACAAATGGATTGTCTTTATTAATATGGTCATAGAACATAACACCGTTTAAATGGTCGATTTCATGTTGGAATACAATTGCTGGTAAACCTTTTAATCGCAGTTTTACGTCTTCACCGTTAATCGTTGTTGCCTTTACTGTAATTCTCGTGTAACGAGGGACATAACCAGGTACTTCACGGTCTACAGATAGACAGCCTTCACCATTTTGTAAATATGTACGTTCAACAGAATGACTAATGATTTTTGGGTTAAATAATGCGTAGCTATATAACGTATCGTTCGTATCAGTTACATGAACCGCAATCATTTTCTTTGAAATACCGATTTGCGGAGCTGCTAATCCGATTCCGGGGCGTAAATTATATTTTTCAGCCATTTCAGGGTCCTGGCTATTTATTACAAATTCAATCATTTCTTTAAGAGTATTTGTATCTTCCTCGCTAGCAGGTAAGGAGACCTCTTCTGCGACGTCGCGCAAAATAGGATTTCCTTCACGAATTACCTCATTCATTGTAAGCATATGTAATCTCTCCTTTCTCCTTTAGTCTACCAAAGGAGATAAAAAAAGTCATCGGCAAGTAAGGAAGAGCCACTTGGAAACAAATCTTCTACAGATAAGTTATGTAATAAAAAGAAAAGACGGCAAAGCCGTCTGTTTCTTTCCATAGTTGTTTCATTTTACATTAATTAGCGAATGCAAGCAGCACCAACGATAATTAAAAGGATAAACAACACAACGATTAAGGCGAAGCCGCTTCCAGATCCGCCACAAGAACCGCCATAACCGTAGGAAGGATATGAACAAGTTGTTGGATAGCAATATGAGTATCCGTACATGAGATGACCTCCTTTATCATTTCCCGCTAATACTGCGGTTACTATAATGTATGGAGGAATGATCAGAAATGTATAGGTATTTACCTATAAAAGGAAGAAGTGTTTGTATAATTTTCTTGAGAAGAGAGAAAAACTAAGGAGAATTAAATCGTTTACATATTATTCTAAGAGAAAAAATAAGTTAAAAAGGGAATAATATAACAGCAGGTTATTGCTTACTAATACAGATGTGAAAAATAAAAACACGTTTGTGTAGAGGAAACCGGCATATTATTTATAAAAAAACGTATTCAAAGTAATTGACATCGTAATTAGAATAGTTGTAAACTAAAAAACGTGATCAAGATTGTATTAATATGTTTTTGAAAAAACATTAGTACAGATTGTTAGGTACACAAAATTATTCTCAACCGACAAACAAATTTGTTGGTTTACATTGTTGCGCTTTCAGTCTAGCTAATAGATAGTGAAAGCGTTTCAGAATATGGTTCAAGAGAGGAAGAGGTGAACGGAATGGGTACTAAAACAAAAAAGACCCTATTTAATGTTGATGAGCAAATGAAAGCTATCGCAGCTCAATTTGAAACATTACAAATTTTAAATGAAAAAGGCGAAGTTGTGAATGAAGCAGCTATGCCTGAATTATCTGATGATCAATTAAAAGAATTAATGCGCCGTATGGTGTATACTCGCGTACTAGATCAACGTTCTATTTCTTTAAACCGTCAAGGACGTTTAGGTTTCTACGCACCAACTGCTGGACAAGAGGCTTCTCAATTAGCAAGTCATTTCGCACTTGAAGCAGAAGATTTCATCTTACCAGGATATCGTGACGTTCCACAATTAGTGTGGCACGGTCTACCATTATACCAAGCATTCTTATTCTCTCGTGGACATTTCATGGGTAACCAAATGCCTGAGAATGTAAATGCACTTGCTCCACAAATCATTATCGGTGCGCAAATCATCCAAACTGCTGGTGTTGCGTTAGGTATGAAATTACGTGGTAAAAAATCTGTTGCAATTACTTACACTGGTGACGGTGGTGCTTCACAAGGTGACTTCTACGAAGGTATGAACTTTGCGGGTGCATTCAAAGCTCCAGCAATCTTCGTTGTACAAAACAACCGTTATGCAATCTCTACTCCAGTAGAAAAGCAATCTGCAGCTAAAACTGTAGCACAAAAAGCAGTAGCAGCAGGTATTTACGGAATTCAAGTAGACGGTATGGATCCATTAGCTGTATACGCAGCAACTGCTTTCGCTCGTGAGCGCGCAGTAAATGGTGAAGGTCCTACTTTAATCGAGACTTTAACATTCCGTTATGGTCCACATACAATGGCTGGTGATGACCCAACTCGTTACCGTACAAAAGATATCGAAAACGAATGGGAACAAAAAGATCCAATCGTACGCTTCCGTGCATTCTTAGAAAACAAAGGCCTATGGTCTCAAGAAGTTGAAGAGAAAGTTATCGAAGAAGCAAAAGAAGATATCAAACAAGCAATTGCTAAGGCTGACCAAGCTCCAAAACAAAAAGTTACTGATTTAATGGAAATCATGTACGAAAAAATGCCTTACAACTTAGCTGAACAATATGAAATTTACAAAGAAAAGGAGTCGAAGTAAGCCATGGCTCAAATGACAATGATTCAAGCAATCACTGATGCTTTACGCGTTGAAATGAAAAATGATCCTAACGTACTTGTGTTTGGTGAAGACGTTGGTGTAAACGGCGGAGTATTCCGTGCTACTGAAGGTTTACAAGCTGAATTCGGTGAAGATCGTGTAATGGATACTCCACTTGCAGAGTCTGGTATTGGTGGACTTGCAGTTGGACTTGCACTTGAAGGCTTCCGTCCAGTTCCAGAAATCCAATTCTTCGGTTTCATTTATGAAGTAATGGATTCAGTTTCTGGTCAATTAGCTCGTATGCGTTACCGTTCTGGTGGACGTTGGACTGCTCCAGTAACAATTCGTTCTCCATTCGGTGGTGGTGTTCATACTCCTGAACTACATGCTGATAGCTTAGAAGGATTAGTGGCACAACAACCTGGTCTAAAAGTTGTTATTCCATCTACTCCATACGATGCAAAAGGTCTTTTAATCTCTGCGATTCGTGACAACGATCCAGTTATCTACTTAGAGCATATGAAATTGTACCGTTCATTCCGTCAAGATGTACCAGAAGGTGATTACACAATTGATTTAGGCAAAGCTGACATCAAACGTGAAGGTACAGATGTATCTGTTATCGCTTATGGTGCTATGGTTCATGCTGCATTAAAAGCTGCTGAAGAACTTGAAAAAGAAGGTATCTCTTTAGAGGTTGTTGACTTACGTACAGTTCAACCATTAGATATCGAAACAATCATCGCTTCTGTTGAAAAAACAGGCCGCGTAGTTGTAGTTCAAGAAGCTCAAAAACAAGCTGGTATTGCAGCTAACGTTGTAGCGGAAATTAACGACCGTGYAATCTTAAACTTAGAAGCTCCAGTTGTACGTGTTGCAGCTGCTGATACAGTATTCCCATTCTCTCAAGCTGAGAGCGTATGGTTACCAAACCATAAAGATATTGTTGAAGCTGTTAACAAAGTAATGAACTTCTAATTTTTAGTTTTTCATGTGCAAAAGAAATCAGCACATGCTGGTTTCTTTTGTACATATTCCATAATAATGAAATGAATCAGGGGGCTGAATTCCGTGGCATTTGAATTTAAACTACCAGATATCGGTGAAGGTATCCACGAAGGTGAAATCGTAAAATGGTTTATTAAACCAGGCGATGAAGTAAATGAAGACGATGTACTTCTTGAAGTACAAAATGATAAAGCAGTAGTAGAAATCCCTTCTCCTGTTAAAGGTAAAGTACTTGAAGTACTTGTAGAAGAAGGAACAGTTGCAATTGTAGGAGATACATTAATTAAATTTGATGCTCCTGGATACGAAAACCTTAAATTTAAAGGTGACGATCATGATGAAGCTCCAAAAGCTGAAGAAGCAGCAGTAGAAGCTCCAGCAGCGGAAACTACTCCAGCAGCAACTGCAGAAGTAGTAAATGAGCGAGTAATCGCTATGCCATCTGTTCGTAAATATGCTCGTGAAAAAGGTGTAGATATTCATAAAGTAGCTGGTTCTGGTAAGAACGGCCGTGTTGTGAAAACTGACATCGATGCATTTGCAAATGGTGGACAAACTGTAGCAGCAACTGAGGCTCCAGCAGCAGTAGAAGCTACTCCAGCAGCAGCAGCGAAAGAAGAAGCACCAAAAGCACAACCAATCCCAGCTGGTGAATATCCAGAAACTCGTGAGAAAATGAGTGGTATCCGTAAAGCGATTGCGAAAGCAATGGTTAACTCTAAGCATACAGCTCCTCACGTAACATTAATGGATGAAGTAGATGTAACAGAACTTGTTGCTCACCGTAAGAAGTTCAAAGCTGTTGCAGCTGACAAAGGTATTAAATTAACTTACCTTCCATACGTTGTAAAAGCTTTAACATCTGCATTACGTGAATTCCCAATGTTGAATACTGCTTTAGACGATGCTTCTCAAGAAATCGTTCATAAACATTACTTCAACATCGGTATCGCAGCTGATACAGACAAAGGTCTATTAGTACCAGTTGTTAAAGATACAGATCGTAAATCTATCTTTACTATYTCTAACGAGATCAATGAACTTGCTGGTAAAGCACGTGATGGTCGTTTAGCTCCAACTGAAATGAAAGGTGCTTCTTGCACAATTACAAACATTGGTTCTGCAGGTGGACAATGGTTCACTCCAGTTATCAATCACCCAGAAGTAGCAATCCTTGGTATCGGCCGTATCGCTGAGAAACCAGTTGTGAAAAACGGTGAAATCGTTGCAGCTCCAGTATTAGCATTATCTCTAAGCTTTGACCATCGTTTAATTGACGGCGCAACTGCTCAAAAAGCATTAAACCAAATTAAACGTCTATTGAATGACCCACAATTATTAGTAATGGAGGCGTAATAACAATGGTAGTAGGAGATTTCCCAATTGAATTAGATACAGTCGTTGTTGGTGCAGGTCCTGGTGGATACGTTGCGGCAATTCGTGCAGCACAATTAGGTCAAAAGGTAGCGATTATTGAAAAATCTAACCTTGGTGGCGTATGCTTAAACGTTGGATGTATTCCTTCAAAAGCGTTAATCAATGCAGGTCATCGTTATGAGAATGCAATGCATTCTGATGACATGGGTATCACTGCAGAGAACGTAAAAGTTGACTTTACAAAAGTTCAAGAATGGAAAAACGGCGTAGTTAAGAAATTAACTGGCGGTGTTGAAGGCCTTCTTAAAGGTAACAAAGTTGAAATCATTCGCGGTGAAGCTTACTTCGTAGATGCTAATACATTACGCGTAATGACTGAAGATGCAGCACAAACTTATACGTTTAAAAATGCTGTTCTTGCAACTGGTTCTACACCAATCGAAATTCCAGGATTCAAATACTCTAAACGTGTTATCAACTCTACAGGCGCTTTAAGCTTACCTGAAATTCCTAAAAAACTTGTTGTAATCGGCGGCGGTTACATCGGTATGGAATTAGGTACTGCATATGCTAACTTCGGTACAGAAGTTACTGTAGTAGAAGCTGGCGACGAAATCTTAGCTGGTTTCGAAAAAGCTATGAGCTCTGTTGTTAAACGTGCTCTACAGAAAAAAGGTAACGTAAATATCCATACAAAAGCTATGGCTAAAGGCGTTGAAGAAACAGAAACTGGCGTAAAAGTTAGCTTTGAAGTTAACGGTGAAATCCAAACTGTAGAAGCAGATTACGTATTAGTAACTGTAGGTCGTCGTCCAAACACTCAAGAAATCGGTCTTGAGCAAGTTGGAATTAAAATGACTGACCGTGGCATTATCGAAATTGATGAGCAATGCCGTACAAATATTTCAAACATCTATGCAATCGGTGATATCGTTCCTGGACCACCATTAGCTCACAAAGCTTCTTACGAAGGTAAAGTAGCTGTTGAAGTAATTAGTGGCCATGCATCAGCAATCGATTACATCGGAATTCCTGCAGTATGCTTCACTGATCCAGAATTAGCATCTGTTGGTTACACTAAGAAACAAGCTGAAGAAGCAGGAATGACAGTAGCTGTATCTAAGTTCCCATTCGCTGCAAACGGTCGTGCGTTATCATTAAACAGCACTGACGGTTTCTTACAACTTGTAACGCGTAAAGAAGATGGTCTTCTTGTAGGTGCACAAGTTGCAGGTGCAGGTGCTTCTGATATTATCTCTGAGATTGGTTTAGCTATCGAAGCTGGAATGACAGCTGAAGATATCGCTCAAACAATCCATGCTCACCCAACATTAGGTGAAATCACAATGGAAGCAGCTGAAGTTGCTCTTGGAATGCCAATTCACATTGTAAAATAATTTAAGTAATGTAAATACCCCATCTCTTATTTAAAGAGATGGGGTATTTTTATTTTCATAAAATGACTTGCAAGGTCTTTATATGTACTTGTCGAATGAATATATAATACTTTAAATGAACCGTTAGCATATATGCCGTTATATAATATGTAATTGATTCAAACTTAATCCCATATATTAATAAAATAGAGCATGTCAAAGGAGAAGGTTCCATGAGAATATTACATGTTATATTTTATCATTTTCTATTATGGAGTGGTTTTTCCATTGTATTAACATTATCGAATGGTGATAAGTTTCATTATAAAGTAATTCTCTTTTTCGTATTTCTTTATTTGGCATATGTGATTGCATGTTTTGTATTACACGTAAGAAAGCAGGCATTATTCCTTACGTGTTCAAATTGCATACTTTTTTTAATCATATTCTCTATTTTTTAAATTAACGTTTATAGAAATACATTGTTCTTCCATTAAATAGTTGTAACTCTCCTTCTAATTTCTTCGCTAGAAAACGGCTAAATTCATTTGCTTTTCCTTTATCACCAAATGTTGCTGTAGTAGGCAAAGAAACCTGAATAAAAGATTGTTCCTTTTCTATTCCAATCCCAACATAAATAGAATCATATCGATCGTGACTCGATTGGAGTTTTAATGTTGTTGCTGATGTATCTAATATTTCATAAGGAAAAGCTGTATTTGTATAAGCATAATTAATTTGATCACCAGTCTTGGAAGTAACGGTTTTATAGTTATGAAAAAGGTGTTTAACATCTTCTATTGAAACAGATTGTTGATTGGATTTAGGTACAAGTGTGATAAAGGCGTGTTGCATACAAATTCCCCCTTAGCTTAGTAGAATAATATCATTCTACATCCTACTGAATTTTTTGACAATTAAAAGGAGTATTACTTTTTTTGTTTAATATATTAATGAGTAGGAAGTGTTATTTAGAAAGGTGGAAACTCATGTTTGAAAAATTGTATGATGAGCATGAAAGTGTGAAGGTACGATTTTTAGGATTTATGACGAATGATACACGTTATGATTTTGGGGTTATTTATACAAATATGTTTTTTGGAAAGCCACTTATTGTTTGTATGCAAACAGGGAGATCTACTTTGCTTGGGAGAGATGATGTAGAAAATGTTCCATATATACAGGAAACTTTTAAGTTAGGATCGGAAGAGGAGGCGGAGGAGTTAGCTCAATTTTTTAAATTTCTTGTTCCGTCTACTTCTTTGCATGCGGAGTATGAAGAATAATTAACAAGAAACAGTCGTACGTATGAGATATGGCTGTTTTTTTGTGTTAATATCGCATACTAATTTAATTTTAAAATATTTAATGTGTTATACTAAAAACCTATTGACGTAAAAAGTATAACATATTAAAATAAAGACAGAAAGTTAAGCGGTTACAAAAGTTTTTGGGATTATAAACTTAGGGGGAAATGAAAAATGGGAACAATCGTATGTCAAGATTGTGAAGGTACAATTGCACACTTCGAGGATGAGAAAGTAACGGTACTTTACGGGAAATGTGGATCTTGCGGATGTGATCACACAGAACATACAAAAGCCCAATAATTGATAGGAAATTGACAGCTAAAAGTTTTTAGGACCATAAACTTAGGGGGAAATGAAAAATGGGAACAATCGTATGTCAAGTTTGCGAAGGAACAATCGGACATTTTGAGGATGAGAAAACGACAGTACTTTATGGGAAATGTGGTTCCAATTGTGACTGTGCTAGTAGAGACAATGCGAAAGCTTAATCATATATAAGTAGATTATTCTTAAAAATCAGGGGGAAATGAAGATGGGAACAATCGTATGCCAAGTTTGTGAAGGAACAATCGCACATTTTGAAGATGAAAAATCAACAGTACTTTATGGGAAATGTGGATCTCATTGCGAATGTGACCATAAAGAACATACAAAAGCTTAATAATTAAGAAAAACGCCTACACATGTAGGCGTTTTTTTAATAGATTGTAGTTGTATGTCCGACTGTTGCAACAATTGCATCATCTCTAATAGGAATAAATCCAATTGATGTTTGTGGCGTGTTAGGAGGGGCATATTGACTCATCATACGGCTATCAATACGAGTAATAAAATCGGTTAAATAAGCTGAAATAAAAGCATAAGGGATCCTTCGTTCATTTAATGAATAAATAATTTCCTCTTTCGTTTTTACGCCTACGCCATGTCCGTAAAAAAAGAAGTTTCCTAGATAGATTGTATTTTCTCCTTGCCACTCAATCGTAGCTGGATTAACTTGTGGGTTTTTAAAGTAAACGAGGTCACCTGGAACGATATCGCCACTCGTTTTTGTTATGAGCTTTAAGTCGCGATCGTAGTCCCATGTATAAAGTAAGAGGTTTGCGAATAGACGGTTGAAAGTTTTTTCCTCATATAATGGTAGTAATGCTTTGTAAAAAATGATAATCATTGCGGTGGCACATTCAGTTCCATATAGTTTTCCGTTTTTAAAAATATCTTGGATGGCAATGGAAGGGGCTATGTTTGGGAGTAGTTGAAATCCGCCAAGTGATGTTCTTTCCCAAAACTGAGGGTTGCAAAAAGATTGTTGAAACGTACGAAACTGAAATCCACTTTGAAAAAGTTCTAGCGCGGAAGTAATAATATTAACTCGTAAATTAAGATCAAAGCTGAGTTCATCGGCTGTTCGGAAGGAATAAACTTCTTGATTTCCCGCCATTATGGATAAAATCTGTTGTTTTTCAGCTGCAAATGGCTCATATTCATTTGTGATATAAGGGTGTACAATAGAACGGCCTATCACAATCATAATGGTATCCCCACCTATACGTTACAGATTTCGCGATACGGGAAAGCCTATATTGGACTTTAGACATAGGATGAAAGTATCGCTTTTTCATAGAAAAACATTTATCCCGCTATTTGCGGGCAGTAAGAATTCCACCTCAAAATTCGGCTAGAGCCCTGCTACCCGTAAACGCCCGATTGGTGAAGGCTAATAATCAGTGGGGATGAACAAAACCCCACTGATTAAAGTTTCACTTTATATTTTGGTAGACTTTAACTACAGACAAGTACAAGTCTTTAAAACGCCAATGTGTTCTTTGAAAAAAGATAGCATAGGGAGTTCGATAGCCGAATTCAAGCTATCGGTAAAATGATATGTGTCGTCAAGAACAAGACGCTAAAACACCTGAACACGAATCTGTACGGTATGGTATAAGTACCGTAGCTCACGAACCTATACGGTCTGTTGTGAGAGTGGTGATGGCACACCGCAATCTTGCACGTCAGCGATACCAAAAATGGACTTCGCCTTAGGTAGCAAGAATCCCACTGATGTTAGTCAGCTTGCCCCATTAGGGTGGGAATGTCAAATTCTTTAGTATCGTATGAAAAAAAGAGAAAAAAGGTGAAAGAAAAGCCTATCAACTGATAGGCTTGTACTCTTTAATAACACGTAATGTTTGTAATGTCATATCTTCAGGACCTTGTACAGGTAACCCAGCTTCTAAATTTTTAAGAATATACTCTAAGTTATCTTGTGTAATAATTTCCCCCGGAGTAAAGATTGGAATCCCTGGCGGATAAACCATAACAAAATCAGCTATAATACGACCTGCTGCGTTTTCAAATGGAATGACTTCTGTTTCTGAATAAAAAGCATCTCTAGGAGAAAGTGCTAGCACAGGTATTTCAGGTATTTCTACTTGTACTTGAACACCTTTGTCTGCTCTATTTCTATATGTTGCTGCTAAATCTTGTAATGCTGTAATAAGTGTATCTGTTTCACTTTCTGTATCTCCAAATGTGATAAGACAAAGTATGTTATATAAATCAGAGAGTTCTACTTCAATGTTGTAATGTTCTCTAAGCCATACTTCAGCCTGATGGCCTGTAATACCTAAATCTTTTACAGATACAATTATCTTTGTAGGATCATAGTTAAAAGTAGCATCTGTTCCTAGCATTTCTTTTCCAGGACAATAAAGATGCTCAATAACATTTATAGCATCACGAACATGCTCAGCTAATTGTATTGTTTGTTCTATGAGAGCTGTTCCTTCTGTAGCAAGACGTTTTCTAGCAACATCAAGGGATGCTAACAAAATGTAAGAAGTTGATGTAGTCGTAAGCATGCTAATAATGGATTGGACATGCTTTACGTTCACAAGACCTTCTTTTACATTAAGAATAGAGCTTTGGGTTAAAGACCCACCTAATTTGTGAACACTTGTTGCTGCCATATCTGCACCTGCTTGCATAGCTGATATGGGTAGTTCATCATGAAAATGGATATGAACACCGTGAGCCTCATCAACAAGTACAGGAATATCGTAAGAATGAGCTAATTCTACAATCTGCTCTAAATCTGCAGCAAACCCAAAATATGTTGGATTTATAACAAGTAAGCCTTTCGCATCTGAGTGCTCTTCAAGAGCCTTTTTGACAGATTGAATTGTGATCCCATGTGAAATACCGAGCTTCGGATCAATCTCAGGATGCATGAAAATTGGTTTTGCACCTGAGAAAATAATAGCTGACATTACTGATTTATGCACATTCCGTGGCACGAGGATTTTATCCCCAGGACCGCACACGCTCATCACCATTGTCATAATTGCACCACTTGTACCTTGAATAGAAAAGAACGTATGATCCGCACCGAAAGCAGCGGCTGCTAAATCCTGTGCTTCTTTAATCATACCTTTTGGATGATGTAAATCATCGAGCGGCGCAATATTAATTAAATCAATTGCTAATGCATTATGCCCAATAAATTCGCGAAATGTAGGATCCATGCCCTGTCCTTTTTTATGACCAGGAATATGGAATTGAACTGGATTTCGCTTACTGTGCTCAACTAAAGCGGTAAACAATGGTGTTTCGTATTGGGACAATCTATACACCCCTTCTTCTTCGTAATATTTATTAGAGTTTGTTTTATATGATTTCATCTCATTCTAAAAGGAAATTAAGATGACAAACTTTTAGAACTTGACTTGTTTTTCTGCCATTCGCAAAAGCCTTTTTGGGGATGGTAGTCTCACTTTATTCTCTATAAAACAAAAGCATTATATCACCAATAATTATAGATGTATAGAAAAATCGCATTTTCAAGGTGAGTATGTTTAATAGTTATATTTTAAATACTGCAAAGAGGAAGACAATTCCATTGAAATGGATAAATGGTGTATAATGCAGAGTGGCTATAGTGAAGAATAAAAGGTTTTCTTAAAGGTAGCATAATGGAAAAAGAAAGAATACTGAATGAGGTGCAAAAATGGAATATCAATATCCACTTGATTACAATTGGTCAAATGAAGAAATGGTAGCAGTTGTAAAGTTTTATGAAGCGATTGAAAAGGTATACGAAAAAGGAGTTTTGAGAGAAGATTTGATGGAATTATATCGTCGTTTTAAAGAGATTGTGCCATCGAAGGCAGCGGAGAAAAAAATTGATAAAGAATTTCAAGAAGTAAGTGGATATTCTATATATCGTACGATTCAAAAAGCAAAGGAAGTAGCAGAAAAAAAGATTGTTAAAATGTAAAAATATTTTGAAAAATAAAATATGAAGTGCTATAATGTGATAACAACTAAAAACGGACAATATAAATTGTCCGTTTTCTACTATCGATTACAAAGTGCATATAAAGGAAGGAGTGGTTGCATCGTAGATTCAATCTTAGCAAGGAATTGTTCGTTGGTCATTGCTGAAAACTCCTCTGGTGATATATGAATACCGACTAATAACTCTGCTTTTTTCACAGTAGCTAAACGTTCAATCATCTTTTGTAAGTCTTCCGTTTCAAGCGTTTTATGTAGTTTTACACCTGGTTTAGTATGGTCAATGGACCAAACGAAGTCATTTGGAATATTTGTTTTTAAATCATTTAAATGTTCTAAGAAGGCGTGAGCCGTCTCCACTTTTTGTGGACACTCATAGATTAAACCAAAGTATATGAAGGCGTGAGTACCCCATAAACCAATTTGAAAGTGTGGTAACATTTTATATCCACGTTTATTTGTTGAAAAAGCAACCCAAGTATCGTTTGGTGGATTGACTTTGCGGCGTGCATGTTTTGCTACATGGTAGAAAAAGTTTTCATCAGTTTGTTGTGATAAATATTCTGCAAACTGTTCCCCTAAAGCGTCTAGCTTAGGATGAATATTCGTTTTAATTGCGCTCATTCGTTCTTCGAGACCATCAACAGTAAAGACTTCAAAATCAGTGGATGTGAATGTTTGTAGTGTCATGATTGTTCCTCCAACTCCTATTTTGTTTTAATTTTAGCATAGCTTGTACTATTCATAAAAAAAACAGCACAAAAAAAATTAAATAAAAAAATATAATTTTGTTGCATAGATGATTTATCCAACATAGTATAGTATAAAACAAAAAATCAGAAAATTGAATCAATTCTAGTCCGAGGGCAGACGAATATTGGGAGGAGGCAAAAAAATGAGACAGGTGATTAATGCGTTAAAGAGAACAGATGCTGAAAAGAGAATTCCGGTGCTACGTTTGGAGCTAGATTATGAATTAGCAACTTTATATGATGCGATGATGGATAACGACAAACAGAAAAAAGAAGAGTGCGTACAAAAATTAGAAGTGTTAAGACTTGAAATGATCCGTTTAGAAGCGTAATAATAGTATATGTATAAATAATTAGTTGGTGCGAACCTTATAAAGGGTTCGTTTTTTCTGTGAACAGTATAGATCGGAGTGTTTAAACATGCAAGAAGTATGGAAAGACATCGATACACACGCGAAACAGTGGATTCGAGAAGCTGGAGAACATTTWATGGCATCACTGAAAAAAACACTTATTATAGAAACAAAGTCAAATGCAGCTGATCTAGTAACAAACATGGACCGAGAAACGGAGCAGTTTTTAATTGGGAAAATTAAAGAAACATTCCCRSMTCATAATATTTTAGGAGAAGAAGGCTACGGAGATGAGATTACCTCTTCTAATGGGGTTGTTTGGTTAATTGATCCAATTGACGGCACGATGAACTTTGTTCATCAAAAAAGGAATTTCGCAATCTCAATCGGGATTTATGAGAACGGTATCGGAAAGATTGGTCTTATTTATGATCCGGTTCATGATGAACTATATCATGCGGTAAAGGGAGAAGGGGCTTTTTGCAATGATTTAGCTATTCCCATGTTGGAAAAAGGAACGGTAGAGCATGGAATTATAGCTTTGAATGCGATATGGCTTACTGATAATCCATTGCTTAATACGGAAAAAATGATGATGCTCGTTAAGAAGGCGAGAGGTACGAGGTCATATGGTTGTGCAGCGTTAGAAATGGTATATGTTGCAACGGGAAGATTAGATGCATATGTAACACCGCGCTTATCTCCATGGGACTTTGGCGGGGGACAGATTATTGTAGAGGAAGTTGGCGGTAAAGTGGCAACATTCTTGGGAACGCCTCTTTCTATTGTAGAGAAAAGCAGTGTGTTAGTTGCAAAACCAGGAGTATACGAAGAATTATTACCATTTGTATCGCAATAATGAAAAAAGTAAGAGGCATAAAGAAGCTTCTTACTTTTTAATGTTATTGCGATTTACGCATTTTTCTTTTTGTTACAAAACCGTATCCAACTGTAACAAATGTGCCGATAATGCAAATAATAATGCCGATGGGACTATTTTCAGCAATCATAATTCCGATACCAATTAAGAAGATAACACCGATAATTGCTGTTAATAAAAAGCGATATTGAATGTGTTCCATTTCTTCACCCTCCAATCTTATTTTACTTTCACAAAAGTAAGAATACAACTATATTTTCATTCTTGATTTTATTTTGATTGCCATTGTATCCCCTTCGCTCTTATAATAGAGAAGGATTAAAAAGACATTAGGAGTTGGACATGTTGAAAAAACGACAAGATTTACGAAATATAGCAATTATTGCCCACGTTGACCATGGTAAAACAACACTTGTTGACCAGTTATTACGTCAAGCGGGGACGTTCCGTGCGAATGAACATATTGAAGAACGCGCAATGGACTCAAATGATCTAGAAAGAGAACGTGGTATTACAATTTTAGCGAAGAATACTGCGATTCACTATGAAGATAAAAGAATTAACATTTTAGATACACCTGGTCACGCTGACTTCGGTGGAGAAGTAGAACGTATCATGAAAATGGTTGATGGTGTTCTACTTGTARTTGATGCATATGAAGGTTGTATGCCACAAACACGATTTGTTTTAAAGAAAGCTCTTGAGCAAAACTTAACTCCAATCGTTGTTGTAAACAAAATTGACCGTGACTTCGCTCGCCCTGATGAAGTAGTTGATGAAGTAGTTGACTTATTCATCGAACTTGGTGCAAACGAAGATCAATTAGAGTTCCCAGTTGTATTTGCATCAGCAATGAACGGAACAGCAAGCTTAGATTCAAATCCAGCAAATCAAGAAGAGAATATGAAATCATTGTTTGACACAATCATTGAACATATTCCAGCACCAATTGATAACAGCGAAGAGCCACTTCAATTCCAAGTAGCACTTCTTGATTACAATGACTATGTTGGTCGTATCGGGGTTGGACGCGTATTCCGTGGTACAATGAAAGTAGGACAACAAGTTGCATTAATGAAAGTTGACGGAAGTGTAAAACAATTCCGTGTAACTAAATTATTTGGTTACATTGGATTAAAACGTCAAGAAATTGAAGAAGCAAAAGCTGGAGATTTAGTAGCTGTTTCAGGTATGGAAGACATTAACGTAGGTGAAACGGTATGTCCGGTTGAGCATGAAGAAGCTTTACCATTATTACGTATTGATGAGCCAACACTACAAATGACATTCCTTGTAAATAACAGCCCATTTGCAGGTCGTGAAGGTAAATTCATTACATCTCGTAAAATTGAAGAGCGTCTTCGTTCACAATTAGAAACAGATGTAAGTTTACGTGTAGATAATACAGATTCTCCTGATGCATGGATCGTATCTGGACGCGGGGAATTACATTTATCTATCTTAATTGAAAACATGCGTCGTGAAGGTTATGAACTACAAGTATCTAAGCCAGAAGTAATTATTAAAGATGTTGATGGCGTAAGATCTGAGCCTGTAGAGCGCGTACAAATCGATGTGCCTGAAGAATACACTGGTTCTATTATGGAATCAATGGGTGCACGTAAAGGTGAAATGTTAGATATGGTGAATAACGGAAATGGTCAAGTTCGCCTTACTTTCATGGTTCCGGCACGTGGTTTAATTGGTTACACAACAGAATTCCTAACATTAACTCGTGGTTACGGTATTTTAAACCATACATTTGATTGCTACCAACCAGTACATGCTGGACAAGTGGGTGGACGTCGCCAAGGTGTTCTAGTTTCACTTGACACAGGAAAAGCATCACAATATGGTATTATGCAAGTTGAAGATCGCGGTGTAATCTTCGTTGAACCAGGTACAGAAGTATATGCTGGTATGATCGTTGGAGAACATACACGTGAGAATGATTTAACAGTTAACGTTGTAAAAATGAAACAACAAACTAACATTCGTTCTGCGACGAAAGATCAAACTTCATCAATGAAAAAACCACGCTTAATGACTTTAGAAGAGTCATTAGAGTACYTAAACGATGATGAGTTCTGTGAAGTAACTCCAGAATCAATTCGTCTACGTAAAAAGATTCTTGATAAGAGTGAGCGCGAAAGAGCTGCTAAGAAAAAGAAATCTGTWGAAGCGTAAAAATAAAAAAACAACTACCTTTATAAAAGGTAGTTGTTTTTTTATTTTGTTTATTTTTAGAATATTTATTCTTTTTTGTGGACAGTATTTTTTTTGCGAGTTACTCTTGTATTAAGTACATAAAGAAAATTTGTTTTTATGAGAAGGGAGGAAAGATAGTGTTAGAAAGAATGTCATTTTTCGCGAAATTGTGCAAAGTTGATGAAAATCCAGAACTAGGGATGTGGTTACTTTATGGAACAATTATTATATTGAGTGCACTTGTATATAATTTAGGATTTGCAAGGAAGCTATCATTGCTAAAAAATATAGTAATATACATATCTTTAGCAATTGGATGCACGGTATTAACTTTCTTTGCAGTTTTTTTACCAGTTGGAGAGGGGCTCGTTGTAGCGGCGATTGTACTTGGAATTTATAGATTACGTTTACGTCAAGCGAAACAACAAAAAGCAGGATAAAAAGGGGGAGTTTCATGCGCTCGGTACAAGATGCACTATATAATTGGTTAACAATTAAAACKGTTGCGGAAGCRCGTCCAGATGATAGAGCTGCACAAGAAACGTATGTATTATTTCGAAATATGATATATGAAGAGCATAAATTACGAAATGTAGAAGTGGAAAAGAACGAGGAAATGTATTTAATTACATATGAATTTGATGGAGAAATAAGGTGTGCAAGATTTCCAGTAGAAGCAATTGATTGTTTTTTGGATCAGATGAATCGTGAACCAGAAAAATACAAATAAGTCCTTATCTATATGATTAAGGACTTATTTACGGTTTACCAATCGTCTTCTACTTTTTTATCACGATATAATCGGAAATTACCACTTGCATGGCGTTCCATAGTACGCTCTGCAATGCGTTCCGTACATTCCATGCACATATATGTATGAATAGGGCGATTACGCAGTTTTTTTGCCATAGGATTTTCGTCATCTAACATATCTTTTTTATCACAAATCATACATYTGACTCTCATTTCGTCACCTCAATACGAATTCTATCAGTATAAGTATATCATGGAAGCATAATGTTTTTGAATAATAGCGGGAAAAAATAATATTTTCGCAATTCGAAAAATAGGTTATGATAAGGATATATAAATAATATTTGGAGGTGGAAATATGGCGAATGTAGTTGAGCCTACATTGACAGGTGATTTAGTACAATCTTTGCGTAAAGAGTGTATCGTTATGATAGCAACAACAGATTTCGAAAAACAAATTCCTAACGTAAGTGCTATTTCTTGGGTATATGCAGTGAGTGAAACTAGTATTCGATTTGCGGTAGATCAACGCTCACGTATTGTGGGGAATATACGGCATAGTGCAGGGGTTGTATTGACTATAATGGCGAATGAATCCGTATTTTCCATAAGTGGTGAAAGTGAAATTTTAACAGATAGAATGGAAGGGATTCCTCTAAAATTAACGGTAGTAGAAGTGAATGTACAAGAAGTTCGAGATGTTATGTTTTATGGTGCGAAACTTGCTACTGAACCAACATATGAAAAAACATATGATCTTCGAGCAGCTAAAAAGCTTGATAACCAAGTATTAGTAGGAATGAAAGAATTATAAAGAAGATGAATAGGAACATCGTTCATAAACTTTTACAAGTGAGTATTGTGATTTAATGTGAAAAATTATAATAAAAAGTAATATATTGAATAGAAATGAATAAAAAATAAAGAAAAGGTTTAATTTCTATGAGTTTCGATTCTACCTCGTTTTTACGGTACATATAATTATAACAATGGTTCGTCCATATTTTATGGATGAAACCCTTGTTCTACAAATTTAAAAGTGGAGTCAGGGGGTAACAGGTTGGATAAAATTTATGTGTTAGATACGAATGTACTTTTGCAGGATCCTTTATCTATTTTTTCATTTGCAACAAATGAAGTAGTGATTCCAGCAGTTGTATTAGAAGAGGTTGATTCGAAAAAACGTTATATGGATGAAGTAGGACGAAATGCTCGCTATGTATCTAAGTTAATCGACAAATTTCGCGAAATAGGAAAACTGCATGAAAGTATTCCGTTAGAAAACGGCGGTACATTTCGTATTGAATTAAATCATCGCTCATTTGTTCAACTGCAAGATATTTTTGTAGAAAAAACAAATGATAATCGAATTTTAGCGGTAGCGAAAAACCTCTCTTTAGAAGAACAAGAAAAAGAGGACGGGAAATCAGTTATTTTAGTAAGTAAAGATGTACTCGTAAGGGTAAAAGCTGATGCAATCGGATTGCAGGCCGAAGATTATTTAAGTGACCGAGTAATCGAAGTGGAAAATATATATTCAGGATTTTTAGAAGGGTATATATCAAAAGAACAGTTAGATTATTTTTATGAAAAAGGTGAACTRCCTTTATCTGAAATCGCAAATCATCCTTTTTATCCAAATCAGTTTGTTGTAATGAAAGATGCACTAGGGGGTTCTAGTTCTGCACTTGGGATTGTGGATCATTTAGGTAAGAAGGTAAAAAAACTTATTTTTCACAATGAACAAGTGTGGGGGATACGCCCACGAAACGTGCAGCAAATTATGGGATTAGAATTGCTACTTCGGGAAGATATTCCACTTGTAACGTTAACAGGGAAAGCCGGTACAGGAAAAACGTTACTCGCATTAGCTGCGGGACTAATGCAAACGGAAGATTTAGGGTTATATAAAAAACTACTTGTCGCGAGACCAATTGTACCGGTAGGGAAAGATATAGGCTATTTACCAGGAGAGAAAGAGGAAAAATTAAGACCGTGGATGCAGCCGATTTTTGATAATCTAGAGTATTTATTCAATACGAAAAAGCCTGGGGAGCTAGATGCTATTTTAGCTGGGATGGGTTCGATTGAAGTAGAAGCGCTTACCTATATACGCGGGAGAAGTATTCCAGACCAATTCATTATAATTGACGAGGCACAAAATTTAACGAAGCATGAAGTAAAGACGATATTAACAAGGGTAGGCGAAAAAAGTAAGATTGTATTAATGGGGGATCCTCAGCAAATTGATCACCCGTATTTAGATGAATATAATAACGGTTTAACATATGTTGTAGAGAAGTTTAAAGAAGAACGTATTAGTGGTCATGTAAAGTTTGTTAAAGGAGAGCGTTCTAATTTAGCACAACTAGCAGCGGATTTATTATAAAAAGGAGTGAGCTTAAGCTCACTCCTTTTTTGCCTTTTAATTATACAATTTAAATGATTGTAAATTTACGGATGTTAMGAATCGGATTTTGTCTATTAGATCCATCATGGAAATATAGATGAACAGGCCCGTCTTCTCGTAATGGTTTACCTTCTTTTGAAAAACCGAGAATAGCTTTATGGGCTGTTTCTAACGGAAGTGTAATTGTATTGTCTGTGGTTTCAATTTCGACATGAGTAGCATCTTCTAAAATTTCAGCATTTTTTAGAAATGGATGAAGTGGTATGCCAAATGTCCCGTTAATAAGCTGTTCTTTTTTATATTTCTTTACACTTTGTTGTATTGGCGGGAAGGCAGCACCATCACGGATTTCGCGATCCCAATGCTCTGAAGTATGTTTTAAGTATGTTTCTAATTCGGATGATTCTTCTCTAGTTTCATCAAAGTAGGTTGTCAAATCTATTTTTCGATCATCGAAAATCCATACAGTTGGATCGATAGTGATTGAAAAACGAACTTTTCCATTAATAAATAAAATTTCGCTCATTGTTGTTCCCCCATTTGTGTTATACTCCCACTTTTCAGTATAATAGTATTAGACACTGTTGTCACAAAAAATGTTTCTATTGCAATTTATTAAAACTATCGCTAATATTAATAGATATGAGAGAGTAGGACGGAAACGGAGGGAATCAATTTGGCGTCTGAGACAGTATCAAATCATCAGGAAAAGGCACTAGCCCTTCTACAAGCGGATGCAGAGAAGATTTTAAGACTTATTAAGGTACAAATGGACAATCTTACAATGCCGCAATGTCCATTATATGAAGAAGTATTAGACACACAAATGTTTGGACTATCCCGCGAGGTCGATTTTGCGGTTCGCCTTGGTCTTATTGCAGAAGAACAAGGGAAAGCAATGTTAGGAGAGCTCGAACGTGAGTTGTCTGCACTTCATGAAGCATTTACAAACAAACAACAATAACGGGTTCAAATAAGGGGGGCTCAAACTGAAATAGTTTGGGCTTTTTATTTGTATAATAAAGAAGGAAGAACCTATATACATATGGAATACAACAATAATTAAATTGAAACAGAAAGAGGAAATGAAATGAAAAAAGTATGGAAATCGATGGATTATTCATTATTACTTCCTCTTGTTATCTTATGTGTGTTGGGAGTTATAATGGTATATAGTTCTAGTTCCATTGTTGCGATTTCGAAGCATGGAAAACCAGCGGATTTCTTTTTTAATAGGCAAGTATTTACTCTAGCTATTGGAATGGTAATGTTAGCGGTTATTATTGCTATTCCTTATACACTTTGGAGAAAGCGAATCGTTTTGATTGCAATGGGAGTAGGGAGTATTGGCCTATTAGCAGCAGCTTTGCTTTTTGGTAAGGTCATAAATGGTGCAAGAGGATGGATATTAGGCATACAACCAGCTGAGTTTGTAAAAATAACGATTATTATTATATTAGCTCGTTTTTTTGCAAGAAGACAAGAGACAGATACACCTGTTTTTAAAGGATCGGGACTTACGCTTGGTTTTGTTGGATTGGCAATGTTTTTAATTTTAAAGCAAAATGACTTAGGTACCGATTTGTTAATTGCGGGAACGGTAGGAATTATGTTTCTTTGTTCGGGAGTCCGGATTAACTTATGGATTAAACGAATTGTTTTAACTTCTATAGTATGGATTCCGGCGCTATATTTTCTCGGGAATTATGCATTAAGTAAGTACCAAAAAGCTCGGTTTTCAGTTTTTCTTGATCCATTTAACGATCCTCAAAATGATGGGTTCCAATTAATAAATTCTTTTATTGGAATTGCTTCAGGAGGGCTAAATGGYMGAGGGTTAGGGAACAGTGTGCAAAAATATGGATACTTACCAGAACCGCAAACAGATTTTATTATGGCAATTATATCTGAAGAGCTTGGTTTTATAGGTGTAGCTGTCATTTTAATCTGTTTGTTACTTATTATTGTTCGGGCATTTAGGGTTGCACAAAAGTGCAAAGATCCGTTTGGAAGTTTAATAGCAATTGGAATTGCAAGTTTGTTTGGAGTTCAAACTTTTATAAATGTCGGTGGTATGTCTGGGTTAATACCGCTTACAGGGGTACCATTACCGTTTGTAAGTTATGGTGGTAGTTCTTTATTGGCTAATTTACTTGCAATGGGCATATTATTAAATATTGCTAGTCAAGTAAAACGACAAGAGAAACAACAAAATGAAATGACTAAAGAAATAGAACAAGGTGGACCACATCTTGTAGTTGTAAAATAAAAACACATTGTGCTGTAGAGCACAATGTGTTTTTTGATTTAAAGTAAATTCGAATGTGATATATCATTTCGGTTTTTTATTCTAAAATTATATCGCATTTAAGTAAATGTGATATACAATTAAGTTGTTAGAAAAGGAAGAGGTATGCTATACTATTTTTGTGAAACAAATTGATCAGAAAACTTATCATTTGTTGAAAAATAAGGTATGATGGATAAAAATAAAGTGAAGCTTTCTAAGTATAATATAATGTAGAAAGTGAAGAACTTCACGCTCTTTAGAGTGTGTATGTATTTTATCTCTAGAGTGGTAGGAAAATAGAGGGGGAAAATCATGACAAAGCTGCAACGTATTCAAAAAGTATTGGTAGCTAACCGTGGAGAGATAGCAATTCGTGTGTTCCGAGCATGTTCAGAACTTGGATTAAACACAGTTGCGATCTATTCTAAAGAGGATAGCGGTTCTTATCATCGCTATAAAGCCGATGAGTCCTATTTAGTTGGGGAAGGGAAAAAGCCAATTGATGCTTATCTAGATATTGAAGGCATTATTGAGATTGCGAAAAGTAATCATGTAGATGCAATCCACCCTGGATATGGTTTCTTGTCAGAAAATATTCAATTTGCAAAACGTTGTGAAGAAGAAGGGATTATCTTTATCGGTCCAAAAAGTAAGCATTTAGACATGTTTGGAGATAAAGTTAAAGCAAGAACACAAGCGCAGCTAGCACAAATTCCAATTATCCCTGGTAGTGATGGTCCAGTAAATTCAATAGAAGAAGTTGAAGAATTTGCTGAAAAGTATGATTACCCGATTATTATTAAAGCATCCCTTGGTGGCGGCGGTCGCGGTATGCGTATTGTACGTGCTAGTGAAGAATTAAGAGAATCGTATAATCGCGCGAAATCAGAAGCAAAAGCAGCCTTTGGTAATGATGAAGTGTACGTTGAAAAATTCGTTGAAAAACCTAAACATATAGAAGTACAAATTTTAGCAGATGAAGAAGGTAATGTTGTTCATTTGTATGAGCGTGATTGCTCTGTACAACGACGCCATCAAAAAGTAGTTGAAATTGCACCGAGCGTGTCGCTTTCAGATGATTTGCGTCAGCGTATTTGTGATGCTGCAGTAAAGTTAACGAAAAATGTAAATTATTTAAATGCTGGAACGGTAGAATTCCTTGTAAAAGGTGATGAGTTTTACTTCATTGAAGTAAACCCACGTGTTCAAGTTGAACATACGATTACAGAGATGATTACAGGAGTGGATATCGTTCAATCGCAAATTTTAATAGCTGATGGACATGCATTACATAGCAAAATGGTAGGTGTTCCTAAGGAAGTGGTTGTGCATGGATTTGCAATCCAATCTCGTGTAACGACAGAAGACCCACTTAATAACTTTATGCCKGATACAGGRAARATTATGGCGTACCGATCAGGCGGTGGTTTTGGTGTTCGTCTTGATACAGGTAATAGTTTCCAAGGTGCAGTTATTACACCGTACTACGATTCTTTACTTGTAAAAGTTACTACTTGGGCACTTACTTTTGAACAAGCCGCTGCAAAAATGGAACGTAACTTAAAAGAATTCCGTATTCGTGGTATTAAAACAAATATTCCATTCYTAGAGAATGTAGTAAAACATARAAACTTCTTATCRGGAGARTATGAYACTTCATTTATTGACGCGTCACCTGAACTATTCTTGTTCCCGAAACGTAAAGACCGCGGAACAAAAATGTTAAATTATATTGGTACAGTAACAGTAAATGGCTTCCCAGGAGTAGGGAAAAAAGAGAAACCAATTTTCCCAGATGCTCGTATACCAAATGTGATACACTCAGAGCCAATGCAAAATGGAACGAAACAAATTTTGGATGAGCGTGGAGCGGATGGATTAGTAAAGTGGGTACAAGATCAAAAGCGTGTACTTTTAACTGATACAACATTCCGTGATGCACATCAGTCATTACTTGCAACTCGTGTTCGTACAAAAGATTTACATCACATTGCAGAGCCGACAGCGAGAATGTTACCAAACTTATTCTCAGCAGAAATGTGGGGCGGTGCAACGTTTGATGTTGCATATCGTTTCTTGAAAGAAGATCCATGGGAACGATTACTAGATCTTCGTGAAAAAATGCCAAACGTTTTATTCCAAATGTTACTTCGTTCTTCAAACGCAGTTGGATACAAAAACTATCCAGATAATTTAATTCAAAAATTTGTAGAATGTTCCGCGCAAGCYGGAATTGATGTGTTCCGTATTTTTGATAGCTTAAACTGGGTAGAAGGCATGAGAGTTGCAATTGATGCTGTACGAGATACTGGTAAGATTGCAGAAGCAACAATGTGTTACACAGGAGACATTCATGATCCGTTACGCAGTAAATATGATTTAAATTATTATAAAAATTTAGCAAAAGAGTTGGAAGCATCAGGAGCTCACATTTTAGGAATTAAAGATATGGCGGGCTTACTAAAGCCAAACGCAGCGTATGATTTAGTTTCAGCAYTAAAAGAGACGGTGTCGATTCCAATTCACCTGCAYACACACGATACGAGCGGAAATGGTATTTTAACGTATACGAAGGCGATTGAAGCAGGTGTTGATATTGTCGATGTAGCGGTKAGTTCWATGGCTGGTCAAACGTCACARCCRAGTGCGAATACACTATACTATGCGTTAGGTGGAAACGAAAGACAACCAGATGTTAATATAGACTCATTAGAAAAACTATCTCATTATTGGGAAGATGTACGAAAATATTATGCTCCATTTGAAAGTGGTATGAATGCTCCTCACACAGAGGTATATATGCATGAAATGCCGGGTGGACAGTATAGTAATCTTCAACAACAAGCAAAAGCGGTTGGCTTAGGAGATCGCTTTGATGAAGTTAAAGTGATGTATCGCCGTGTTAATGATATGTTTGGCGATATTGTAAAAGTAACACCATCATCTAAAGTTGTCGGTGATATGGCATTATTTATGGTTCAAAATCACCTAACAGAACAAGATATTTTAGAACGTGGACATGCTATGGATTTCCCAGGATCTGTTGTTGAAATGTTCTCTGGAGATTTAGGACAACCATATGGTGGTTTCCCGAAAGAATTACAAAAAATTATTTTAAAAGGGAAAGAGCCATTAACAGTAAGACCGGGTGAATTATTAGAACCAGTAGATTTTGATGCTTTAAAAGAAGAGTTATTCCACAAACTTGGACGCGAAGTAACAATTTTTGATGTAGTCGCATATGCATTGTATCCAAAAGTATTTATGGACTACGAAAAAGTTGCTGGGATTTATGGAAATGTATCTGTGCTTGATACACCGACATTCTTCTATGGTATGAGACTTGGTGAAGAAATTGATGTGGAAATCGAGCAAGGTAAAACATTGATGGTTAAACTAGTTTCCATTGGGGAGCCACAGCCAGATGGAAATCGTGTGCTTTACCTGGAGTTTAATGGACAACCGCGTGAAATCGTAGTGAAAGATGAAAGCGTGAAATCAACTGTTGCACAGCGTGTGAAGGGGAATCGTGAAAATCCAAATCATATTAGCGCAACGATGCCGGGAACTGTTATTAAAGTAGTTGTAAAAGAAGGCGATGAAGTGAAAAAAGGTGATTCCATGGCAATTACAGAAGCTATGAAAATGGAAACGACGGTTCAAGCGCCATTTAGTGGTAAAGTGAAAAAAGTATATGTAAATGATGGGGATGCAATTCAAACGGGAGATTTACTCATTGAATTAGATCATTAAAATAAAGAAAAAGAGCTGTGCGAAAGCAGCTCTTTTTTGTGTGTGAATAATACCTTGCCGAATTGGCAAGGTATTAAAGTTTTACTTTATTTTGTTTGCTTAGAAGTTGATTCAGTTTCTTTTGCATTGACTGTACTTCTTGTACCTATCATAACTAAATAGCATAGTAYAGCAAACAGGCAAGAAATGAAGAGCGAATGTAATAATGCCATTGCTAAACTAGCRTTTGTAAATACRACTAAAAYYCCTACTAYAGCTTGAAGTGTAACAAGGATAAATGAAATAATCCATCCCCAGTATACTACACGCTGCTGCTTGTAATGGCGAATAGCGATAATCATCGCATATAGTATCCAAGCGAAAATTAACATCGCTGCAACTCTATGTCCCATTTGAACCCACTCATGTAGTTGAGTTGGCATAGGTCTATTTTTGCTACATAAAGGGAAGTCTGGACAGGCTAAGGTAGCTCGTTCGTGACGTACTAAAGCTCCTGTGTAGACAACGATATAACTGTAAATTGTTACACCATAAATATGAAATTTCATTTTTTTGTCCATAATAAGTGAACGTGCATCAAATTTCTGATCAATTTCAAAAATAAGACACGTTAACAAGATGACAGAAGCAAATGAAATTAAGGAAATACCGAAATGAATAGCTAATACAGCAGGCATTTGACCCCAAACAACCGCCGCCGCCCCCATTAATGCTTGTGCAACTAAAAATACGAAGGATAAAATTGCTAACGTCTTTGTTTCGCGCACATGTTTATAATATTTCCAGGACAAGATACAAAGAAGAGTAACAAGGATTCCTGCTGATCCAGATGTTAAGCGGTGACTTAGCTCAATAATAGTCTCCATTGATAAATTAGATGGAACAAATTCACCGTTACAAAGAGGCCATGATTTGCCGCATCCTTGGCCTGAACCCGTTTTTGTAACTAAAGCGCCTCCTAGTAAAACTACTAATAAATCGAGACTTGTAATGACTGCTAACCATTTAATAAAGCGTTGCAATCTCTTTCACCATCTTTCTGCTATGAAGTTATTGCGAAATATTTTCATTCCATTATGTATAGAATAAAACGTGCTACAGTCCTATGATATATAAAAAATAATAAAATAGCAAAGAAATGGAGGGCGAGGACAACGTACGTATTATAAAGAAAAAAATGGGATTTAAAATACATATTTTAGGAGGAATTCRGGCTATTTTGAAAAGAAATGGGGAGAATACATGCTAAATATGACAAAATAGTTTATTATAGAAGATAACATCATGTTATGATAAGGATAAATTAGAATAAAGTTTTTTAATGTTTGACACAAAAAGTTCATGTTTTCTTCACAAAATGTTCGGGAAATGTGATTTAATATATTGGAGTATGGGCGTAGATTAGTAGTAGAATGGGTTAACAATATTTCTACTGTAATAATATTGCTATATAGAAGCGAAATATTTCACATGAAATATATGCTTAGAAAGATGATAGGTTTAAGAGGGGGTTAAAGTGATGAACCATGCAACAAGTGAGCTGCATGATGAGTCAGCTGTTTCAATTGTACCGGAAACAACTCGGTTACAAGATTTATCAGCGCTCGTTAAAATGGGGATTGTAAACTCAAATACACTTACTGTATTTACAGGATTTTGGTTGGCTTTACATTTTAATGGATTGAGTGTTATGGACAATCTAGATAAGTTATTTTTCACAATCGTTGGTTCGGCATTAATTATGGCAGGGGTATGTTGTTTAAATAACTACATTGACCGAGATATCGATCCATTAATGGAAAGAACAAAAAACCGTCCAACGGTAACAGGTAAATATAAACCTGGCTTTGCACTTGCATTTGGACTTGTAATTTTACTTCTTGGCTTTGCATTTTTATTACTTACTACACCGATGGCAGTGTTAATCTCATTTATTGGTGCCTTCACATATGTTGTTTTATATACGTTATGGACGAAGAGAAAATATACGTTAAATACTGTTGTAGGTAGTATATCAGGAGCAGTTCCACCTTTAATTGGATGGGCGGCAATTGATCCGTCTTTAAATCATCCAATTGCTTGGATGTTATTTTTAATTATGTTTATTTGGCAAATCCCACATTTCCTCGCATTAGCGATGAAGCGTGTTGATGAATATCGAAATGCAGGAATCCCAATGCTTCCTGTTGTACAGGGATTTGATATTACGAAACGTCAGATTATGATTTGGACAGTATGTTTATTACCACTACCATTTTATATGAGTGGACTTGGAATAACATTCATGGTAATTGCAACATTGCTTAACATCGGATGGATCGCATTAGGGCTTTATGGCTTCCGTCAGCAAGATGACATCAAGTGGTCCGTAAAAATGTTTGTTTATTCCCTGAATTACTTAACAATCTTATTTGTGTCAATGATTGTAGTTACATTCTTCTAAGACAACGACATGATTGGATTTCTTTACGTTGAGATTTACTTTACTTAACTATAAAGTACAATCTAATTCACAAAGAAAGTGGGGGTTGTTTGTATGAAGAAACAGTGGCGACTGCTTTCGTTCGTTTCACTGCTGGCTTTACTGTTAGGGGGATGCGGTAAAGCTTTTCAGTCTACTTTAATTCCGCAAGGGGAAGTAGCAAAAATGCAATATGATTTGCTCTTGCTAGCGAGTGCAATCATGGTAGGAGTAGTACTTGTAGTTACTATTATTTTCTTATATGTAATTGTGCGTTTCCGACAAAAAAAGGGTGAGGAAGATTATATTCCAGAGCAAGTTGAAGGAAATCACAAACTAGAAATTATATGGACAGTCATTCCGATTATTCTTTTGTTAATCTTGGCTGTTCCGACTGTTACATATACATTCAAGCTTGCTGATGTAAGTGCGATGGAGAAAAAGAATATTGATAAAGATACTATCGTTGTTGATGTAACAGCGAATCTTTATTGGTGGGAATTTTCTTATAAATCAGAAAAAATAGTAACTTCTCAAGATTTAGTTATCCCCACAGGTAAGAAAGTGTATTTGAATTTGAAGGGTGCCGATATTAAACATTCGTTTTGGGTTCCATCTTTAGCTGGGAAAATGGATACAAATACAGATAATGTAAACAAAATGTGGTTAAAGGCAGATAAATCGGGCACTTATAATGGTTTTTGTACAGAATTTTGTGGCCCATCACATTCTTTAATGCAGTTCAAAGTGAAAGCTCTGGATGAAAGCGAGTACAAAAAGTGGCTTGCTGACATGAAGAAGATTGATGGGAAAAAAGAAGTAGCTTCTACAAAGGCGCAAGAGGGTCAAGAAATATTTAATAAAAGCTGTATTGGTTGTCATGCAGTTGGATCAAATGATAGTAGACCACCTTCTGCTCGTATCGCACCGAACTTAGCAAACTTCGCAGATCGCGATATGGTTGCTGGTATTGCCGAAAATAATGAAGAGAACTTAAAAAAATGGCTCAAAGATCCTGAAAATATGAAACCAGGTAATAAAATGACTGGTAAATATGGCAACTTAACGGATGATCAAATTAATGCATTAAATGCATATTTACAAACGTTAAAGATTGAAAAATAAAGAGGGATCATTTGCGAAGGGGAGGTTGAAAACGTGAGTTCTGTAGCAAAAAAACAGGGGATGGGTGCTGTCATATGGGATTATTTAACGACAGTAGACCATAAAAAGATTGCCATTCTCTATTTAATTGCAGGTGGATTATTTTTTGTAATAGGTGGAATAGAAGCACTATTTATTCGCCTGCAGTTAGCGATTCCTAACAATGCTTTTCTTGTTGGGGATGCTTATAATCAAGTATTAACGATGCACGGTACAACAATGATTTTCCTCGCAGCTATGCCACTCGTGTTTGCATTTATGAACGCCGCTGTACCACTTCAAATTGGAGCACGTGATGTGGCGTTCCCGTTTTTGAATTCGCTCGGATTTTGGTTATTTTTCTTTGGTGGATTATTTTTAAATTTAAGTTGGTTTTTAGGAGGAGCGCCTGATGCAGGGTGGACATCGTATGCATCTTTAGCTTTAGCCTCTAAAGGACATGGTGTTGATTTTTATGTACTCGGCTTGCAAATATCAGGTATTGGTACATTAATTGGAGGTATTAACTTCCTTGTTACAATTATTAATATGCGCGCGCCAGGGATGACGTACATGCGCATGCCGATGTTTACATGGACAACATTTGTAACATCTTCACTTATTTTATTTGCATTTCCACCATTAACTGTAGGATTAGGACTTTTAATGTTAGATCGTTTATTTGGCACAAGTTTCTTTAATCCGGCACTAGGTGGGAACACGATTATATGGGAGCATTTATTCTGGATCTTCGGTCATCCGGAAGTATACATTCTTATACTCCCAGCTTTCGGAATATTCTCAGAAATCTTCGCCACATTTTCGAAAAAACGATTATTCGGTTATTCCTCTATGGTGTTCGCGACAGTATTAATAGGGTTTTTAGGATTTATGGTATGGGCGCATCATATGTTTACTGTTGGTCTTGGGCCTGTTGCAAATGCTATCTTCTCGGTTGCAACAATGGCGATTGCAGTTCCAACGGGTATTAAAATATTTAACTGGCTCTTTACAATGTGGGGTGGAAGTATTAGGTTTACAACACCAATGATGTGGGCGGTAGCTTTTATTCCATCCTTCGTTATGGGTGGAGTTACTGGTGTTATGCTTGCTTCTGCACCAGCTGATTATCAGTTTCATGATAAYTATTTCGTAGTAGCACACTTTCATTATGTAATTGTTGGTGGTGTTGTATTTGGTTTACTTGCAGGTGCGCATTATTATTGGCCACTTATGTTTAATAAAGTATTAAATGAAACRTTAGGWAAGATAACATTTTGGTTATTCTTTATCGGTTTCCATTTAACGTTCTTTATTCAGCATTTCCTAGGTCTAATCGGTATGCCGCGTCGTTACTACACATATCTTGAGGGCCAAGGATTGGAAATGGGGAATATGATTAGTTCTATCGGAGCTGTGTTTATGGCTCTTGGAACGATTGTTCTTTTATTCAATGTAATAAAAACAACGGTATCAAAAGAGAAGGCTGGCCGTGATCCATGGGATGGACGTACATTAGAATGGACAATGCCAGCACCTACACCGGAATACAATTTTAAACAATTGCCATTTGTTCGCGGGTTAGATCCGTTTTGGATTGAAAAACGTGAAGGTAATAAAGAGATGACAGCAGCGGAACCAGTTGGTGATATTCATATGCCAAATGCTTCATTTTCACCATTTATCATTTCTCTAGGCTTATTCATAGCAGCATTCGGTGCGATGTATATGCAGGGTGGCAAAGATAAATTTTGGTTATTAGTAGCGATTATCGGTTTAATCATTACGTTTGGTACAATGTTCCTTCGTTCAGTAATTGATGATCATGGATATCATATTCATAAGGAAGATTTAGATGATAAGGGGGGCAAGGCGTAATGCATGTAGATGAGAAATTAACGAATGAAACATTTCCAGCAGAGCCTGAAAAAGCAACCCTTGAGGGGAAAAATAAGTTTGTTGGTTTTTGGTTATTTCTTGGAGGCGAAACAGTGTTGTTCGCTTCCTTATTTGGCACATATTTAGCGTTAAAGAACTCTACAAATGGTGGACCAACATCTCAAGAGATGTTTCAAATGCCACTCGTTTTCATTATGACGATGCTTTTGTTAACAAGTAGTTTAACGAGTGTATACGCAATGTATCATATGAAAAATTTTAACTTTAAGAAAATGCAACTTTGGTTACTTRTAACAGTGTTGCTTGGCTTAGGATTTTTGGGGTTTGAAATATATGAGTTTTATCATTATACGCATGAATTTAAGCATACTATGAGAAGTAGTGCGTTTGGTTCTGCATTTTATGCTCTTGTTGGTACACACGGGCTCCACGTGTTGTTTGGATTATGTTGGATTTTAACATTAATCTTTAGAAACGCGAAGAGAGGCTTAAATTTATACAACGCACCAAAGTTTTATGTTGCATCAATTTATTGGCACTTTATTGACGTAGTTTGGGTGTTTATTTTCACTGTAGTATATTTGATGGGAATGGTGGGATAAACAATGGCGGTTAAGCAAACGAATAATCCTAAGGTGGATCTTGTTTATCGGAAGAGAAAAAGTGCAGAGGAAATGAAGCACCAAGTTGTTACATTTTCACTAATGATTTTTTTAACATTAGTTGCATTTGCAGCGGTGGCATATCCGAAAACATTTAGCCCGATTTTTTCGGTTCCATTTATATTATTGTTAGCAGTCATTCAAGTTATATTTCAGTTATATTATTTCATGCATATGAGTCATAAAGGGCATGAAGCGGCGAGTTTCTTCTTGTACTCTGGATTGTTAATTGGTTTATTAACAATATTAGCCTTTATGACAATTGTGTGGATTTAAACAGTGGTAGTAGGGGGCTCTGATATATCAAAGCCCTCTTTTTATATGAAATATAAGRATTTTGAAAAGGTAGGTGTGGAAATGGAAAACTTATGGGTATTTGGTTTTCAAGCTTTATGGAGTCCRATTTTTTTATTATTTATGATCTCGATTCTTATTAGTTATTTTTTAATTATTGGACCGTATAGAACGCGATTTGAAAATGCGACGAAGGTAAGTAAGAAGCAAATTTTTTATTTTACGACCGGGATTGTTCTTTTGTATTTTGTAAAGGGAGGACCTATTGATTTAATTGGTCATATCATATTTAGTGCACATATGTTTGAGATGGCAGTAATGTATATTGCGGTGCCACCGTTATTACTGCTTGGTATACCTGTTTGGTTATATCGTTATATTACTTCTTTTAAGTTCGTTCAAATTGTGATAAAGTTTTTTGCTAAGCCGCTTATTGCGTTGTTTGTATTTAATGGCCTGTTTTCCTTTTATCATTTGCCAATTGTTTTTGATGCAGTAAAACAAAGTCAAATAGCGCATCCTATTTGCCTTGCTATATTGTTTTTTGCAGCAATGATGATGTGGTGGCCGATGTTAAATCCACTACCAGAATATCAAACTTTAAGTGATATTAAGAAGCTTGGTTACATGTTTGCTAATGGTATTTTATTAACGCCAGCTTGTGCGTTAATAATTTTTGCGACTGCACCATTATTTGCAACATATACAGATCCGGCCGCTTGGATGAAGGCAATGGAACTCTGTGTACCGGCGGGTACTTTATCAGATTTAAATATAACTGGACCAGAATTTTTACATTGGATGCCGGTAGTACAAGACCAGCAAACAGGTGGTATTATTATGAAAATTGTCCAGGAAATAGTGTACGGTACGATTATCGGTTATGTGTTCTTTAAATGGGCACGTAGAGAGCGTGAAAAGGATAAAGAGCAGCTGCAAGAGTTACCTCCTTATTTGCAGACGAAATAAAAACTAGCGCATCGTGTTAAAGCGCTAGTTTTTTTGTTATTCAATAATTTGAAATTCTTTTAACTCTTTTTCGATATTTTGTAGGAGTTGTTCGCTTTTTTGAAGTACATTCGTTGGAAAAATCTCATCATCGCCATATTCAACGCCATGAGGATAATAATGTTTTCCTAATAAGGGTGGCAATAGTTTTACTTGAGCGTGTCTGCCGCCGATGTCACCTTCAACAGCAAATCCTTGTACACGTAAATAATAAATATCCTTTAATATTTCAAATTTATAATCATATGTAACGCGTTCGTAATCCCATTGTCCGGCAAGTACAAAATGATTGTTTTCCATAATCTCAGTTAAAAGAGTTAGATCAACGACTGCATCATTAAAGTTTGTATTTGTAAATTGCATAGAATACCTCCTTATTTTAATGTTAGTTCATTATTTTTATAATAGTACGAATAATAAGAAAGTGCAATTCGTATTGCGAGAAAAGGGATAATCCAGACTTTTTTCGTGAAAATATGATATAGTGAAAAGAGTACGGTACACACAAAAAAAGGAAATAAAAGGATTTGTGTATATCTCGATTTTATGCTTTGTTCAGGAGGTATATCGTTTGAAGAAATTATTGCGTATCGTAATGATTACATTTTTAATTTTAGCTGTTGATTTATACGGGAAGTTACTCGTGTCACAATATATATTAACCCCATCTCACTCTAAGCAAGAAAATAAAATTGTGAAAAAGAAGAAGCAAGTAAATGAAGAATCCACAGACACTGTTTTAAATATGATTGGCGGGGACTCTGAGAATTTATTAGCGAAGTGGGGCGAACCATCTCGAATAGAGCCGTCTGCTTATGGATATGAATGGTGGGTGTATAATCAAGATTTAGCTCAGTATGTTCAATTTGGAGTTGCTGAACGTAAAGTTGTAACGGCGTATGTTGCTGGTGAGCAAGTTAAGGTGGCTCCCTATTATATAAATGAAAAGTATGAAGAGGTATATAAAAAGAATCCACTTTCACATGAGATTTCATTAAAAAGAGGAAAGAATAGTTATCAATTTGAGTTATCTGATACGGAAGTAATGGAACAACCGCTAGTACCTGTAGAAGATGGATGGGCACAATTATACTTTGATCACTTTACACATGAGCTTGTTGGTCTTCGTTATATGGATGATGAAACGTTATTACGACAAAGACCATATCAACTTGTTTATTCAGGTGAACTAATAGGGATAATAATTATTTTTCACACGATTCACCTACTTTTGGTACGTTAGGAGATCGCTTGCAACGTGGGCAAGTGGCTTTTCAACTTGCTGGTGAGAATATAGCGGCGCAACATAGTGATGGAATTGCGGCGGTACAGGGTTGGTTAAATAGTGAGGGGCATAGAAAGAATTTATTAAACGAACAATTTACTGGATTAGGTGTTGGGGTATATGATAAATTTTATACTCAAAACTTTATCCGAAAATAAAATGAAACTTTAATCAGTGGGGCATCCTTCAATGATTATTAGCCTTCATCAATCGGGCTTTAACGGGCAGTAAGATTACCTTAAACTTCTGCGTATTCGTAGAAGTTTAAGGTGGGAGTCTTACTGTCCACAAATAGGAAGATAAAAAGGTGCATGAATCGTCTAAAAATAGGCGAACCATGTGCCTTTTTTTTCTTACAATATAGTAGATATACATGAAGAGGTGAGGATTATGCCAACAACAAAAGGGCCGTTACATCCATCGGTTCAACAGTTTAAAGAGTTTGTAAACCATCACCCTAAAATGGTTCATGAGGTTAGAGGTGGTCAAAAAACTTGGCAGCAATTTTATGAAGAATGGTACTTACTTGGTGAAGAAGATCAAATATGGACAGCATATAGACCTGATGGAGCACCTGCTTTTTCTTCGGTAAAAGAAAATAAAGAAGAAAAAGAAAATCGAACAGAAGAGGAAAAAACTGCGGATGTGATGGGGCAAATGCTTTCTTTCTTTAAAAAGCTAGACGTAGAACAAATGCAACATCATTTAGCAAATGTAACGAGTGCGATTGGTAGCGTGCAACAAGTTATTCAACAATTTCAAGGAAACCGTGCGCAGCAAGAACAAAGTACTTCTGAAAATAATCCTTTTTTCTTTCAAAAGGATTAGGGGGAAAGAGAATGAGAGCAGAGCTTATGGAGTTTATAAAAGCTGATGAGGATTTAGCTCGCTATATTCGGGAACAGCCATACTGGTACCGGAAATTGACGCGTAACCCAGAAGAAAAAGAAGCTTTTGAGTTAGCTGCCATGCAGCATTTCAAAAAAACGATACCAGATAAAGTGGAAAAATTTCAAAATCAATTGGCCGTTGCTTCAATTATGATTGATATGTTCCAGTATATGAAGCAGCAAAATACGACGTAATTGGAAGGGAAAACTATGTCCGTTATGCAAAACTTTTGTTACAATAGAATCGGATTATTTAAAAAAGGAGTTGCAGCATGACGGAAATTTGTTTAGTACGACATGGACAAACTGATTGGAACTTTCAAGAGATTATTCAAGGGCGCGAAGATATTCCACTCAATGAAGTTGGGAAGAAGCAAGCGAGTCAAAGTGCAGCTGCCTTGCAAGCGGAATCGTGGGATATAATTATAAGTAGCCCGTTAATTAGAGCGCAAGAAACAGCTAAGGAAATTGCTGGGGCTATTGGATTACCATCTATTTTATTAGATGAGCGATTTATGGAACGTAATTTTGGGGAAGCTTCTGGGAAACCAGTTGCGGCCGTTAGAGAGTTAATTACAGAAGGTAATGTAGAAGGAATGGAGCAGGATGAAGAAATYGTAGAGCGCTGTTTTACGGCTTTACAACAGGTTGCAGCAGCACATGGAGATAAACGTATTATCATTGATATTAGTGTATAAGAGTGCAAGGAGATTGTATGAAAAGTAATTAGAATCATATCTTTCTTTTAGGTGAGACACTTCAATTAGTAGTTCTGTTCCAAATGTGTTATGATGAATACTCGGAGGTGTCTCTCATGATTGTAGCGACGCTGGAAAGCGTATTGATTTTAGATAAGGCAGAGCAGCTTGCAAAAGCGATCATCTGTTCAGATATAGCAGAAGATTACCGTAAGTATTATAAGGATTTACAAGAAGATATAGAAGTCCAGACGCTAATTCAGCAATTTACAGCGATGAAAGAGCGATACGAAGAAGTGCAACGTTTTGGTAAATATCATCCTGATTATACTTTCGTTTCGACGAAAATGAGGGAATTAAAGCGTTCTGTAGATATGCATGATAAGGTTGCAACCTTTAAAAGAGCAGAAACAGCTTTACAGAAGTTATTAGATGAAGTTAGTGTAGCAATTGGTTCTGAGGTGTCTTCTTCCGTTAAAGTTCCAACAGGAAATCCGTTTTTTGATGTGGGTGGCTGTGGCGGGGGTTGTGGTACCGGAGGCGGTTGTGGTTGTAAAAAAACGGGGTAATTTACCCCGTTTTTTAGAATATAGA